>JAFDDL010000170.1 GCA_019310865.1 Deltaproteobacteria bacterium
CGTCACGAAGTGGGCCGGGGGAAGCACTCATAGAGCCTTATGCAGTGCCTGCAGCGCAACCGCCATCTCTTTGCTGAGATCCCCAAGCAGTCGGCTCATGGCGGTCACCATTGCGTCCACGTCGGTATTTTCAATCGGTGTACTGAAATCGGACCGTTTCTTCACCGTTTCCGATGCTTCTGAGCCGACCTTTATTCCCCAGTGAACGGACAGGGTTGCATCGCCACTCAGTGTCGCATCAAAGCGAACCACATTCACGCTAAGGCGGTAGGTCGGCTGAGCCGCCCGGCCCCACGGAAATACAATGGTCTGTTTTACTCCTGTGAGAATGGCAATGTTTTCTGAAAGGACGCGGCCGATGTTGTCTTTCAGGGGTTCAGCCCATCTTTCAAACTGGGCGATTTTCACCTCATGATCACTGACCCGGGAAATAATCTGATTGCGCTTTAAAATGGGCGGCAATGCCACCGGATCGATGCCGATTGCGATATCACCCGATTCATCCAACAGCCGCAGATGAGGATCGACCGATGCCACCGGCGACAGGACATAAAAGCGTGTGACATTTTTTGTACCGACGCCGAGATTGACACAGCCAACCATGAGGATAGTCGACACAATGGCCCAGACAGTCACGTAATGGGTGCGGGTTATTTTCATTGTTCACCTCCTGATGCGCCCTTACCGCGCAACAGCGCGTCCGGATACTGTTCAAGGTACTCGGCCAGCGTCCGAATGGTTCGGGTCGCTGCCGCCAGTTCTTCAAGCACTTCAGATATCTGGTATGGGATCTGAACGTTGTTCTCCACCGCGTCCTGAACCGAAGCGAAAGTACTCCCGACCCGGTCAAGAGCCGTTTGGGCGGAGATAGCTGCTTTTCTGATATCTGAAACGAGTTGTTCAATTTCTTTTTCAGATCGCTCAAACCCCTCCCCTAGTCGCATCAGTTTCTCATTGGCGGTTATCGTAAGCTGGTCTATATCGGATACGGCCTTGTTTACACCTGTGATCAGTGGGTCCACATGATCATCGATGCCCTGAACCAGCGCCCGGGCATCTATGAGAAGCCCATTGAGCGTCGTGATGCTGTCATTGATTTCCGGACGGTTGATGGTCCGCTCGATACCCTGAATGGAACGGGCCAGATTCGTGATGATTTCCTCGTAGGGGATCTGCTGCAATGTCTTGGCAAGGGTTTCCCAGCTGGTTGGAATGGTGGGTATTTCAGGATACGCTTTGTCTTTACCAATCATTCGGGCCGGTTTGTCCGGGTGAAATCCGAGCTCAATCATCATCTGCCCGGTGACCACACTTTGAAGGTTGAGCTTTGCCCGCAATCCTTTATCCACGAAGGCACGCACGATCGTGCCTGCAGCCCGGGACCCGGGAACGTTTCCCGCGGGAGTAATTCGACCCGGTTCAATTTCAATAATCACCGGAATCTGGAAAACCATGTTGTCCGAGTCATAATTCAGGCTGATCTGCTTGACCGATCCGATGTTAACACCCCTGAAAACCACCGGCGCCCCGATTCCAAGACCTTTTACCGAGCCGTCGAAGTAAAGAACGAATTTAATGCGCTCTGAGAAGAGCTTACCACCCCCGAACACCAGAATACCGGCCACCAGTAGTATCACAGCGCCGATGACAAAGCCCCCGATGACGGTTTTATTTGCCTGTCTGCTCATGCTTTTTCACCCCGGGTTAAAAATTTCCGAATCTTTGGATCCTTCGATTCCGCCAGTAACTGTGCTGGAGAACCGGTGGCAATCATGGTTTTGGTTTCCGGATCCAGAAATACGGAGTTGTTTCCAATGGTCAATATACTGGCCAGTTCATGGGTTACCACAACAACCGTGGCACCCAGACTGTCTCGAAGCTCAATGATCAGTTCGTCCAGCAATCGAGCGCTGATGGGATCCAGGCCCGCAGACGGCTCGTCGAAGAATAGAATCTCCGGATCCAGGGCCATGGCCCGCGCCAGACCGGCCCGTTTTTGCATTCCGCCGCTGATTTCAGACGGATAATACGCCTCAAATCCGGAAAGCCCCACCAGCGAGAGTTTCAGTGCCACCAATTCTTCTATTTCTCGCCGGCTCAAGGGGGTATACTCGGCCAGGGGCAGGCTGACATTTTCCGAAAGGGTCATGGAGCTGATCAGTGCGCCGCTCTGGAACAGAACACCGAAACGCTGCCGGATTCGATCCTGATCTTCCGAATCCGCGTCCCAATAATTCATGTCGCCATAATACACACTGCCTGCAGCAGGCGCTTTGAGCCCAACCAGATGCCTGAGCAGCGTACTTTTTCCACATCCACTGCCCCCCATGATAATGAAAATATCCCCCCGTCGAATCGTAAATGACAAATCGCGCTGAACCACGAAACTCCCGTAAGCCATGGTCAGATCACGGACGGTTATATGCGCCTCAGTAGATTGTTCCACTGGATTCTCCTTTTTAGATCCCAATCACGGCGCATACCACCGTAATCAGGGCATCGGACACGATGATAAACACGATGGCTGTTACCACCGCCGATGTGGTAACGCTTCCCACCGCCGATGCGCTCCGGCCGCACTGCATGCCCCGTAAGCAGCCGCAACCAGCCACGATCACACCGAAGACCACACTTTTAACGAGTCCCACGCCGAAATCCGCCAGAGAAACCGCTCCCTTTGTTTGTTCATAATACAGGACAAGTGTGACATCGGGCATGCCCACCCCAACAATGGCGCCGCCCACCATGCCCATAAGATTCGCGTACAAACACAATAAGGGCATCATCAGAATCAACGCCAGCATTCTGGGGAAAACCAGAAACTCCATGGGGGATATGCCCATGGTCGAAAGCGCATCAATTTCTTCGTTGACCGTCATGGTACCGAGCTGGGCGGCAAAAGCGGCGCCGGTACGGCCCGCCATGATCACGGCGGTCATCATGGCGCCCATTTCCCGGGCCATCCCAATCCCCACCAGATTGGCCACGTATATCTGCGCGCCGAACATCTTGAGCTGAATTACCCCGACAAAGGCCAAAATCAATCCCACCAGGACGCTGATAAGCGAAACGATGGGCAAAGCCTGAACACCGCATTCCTGGATGACCCACATAAGATCCCGCCGGCGAAAACGGGCCTTTCCCTGGGCAAATCTCCAGAAGGTCAGACACACCTCCCCCAAAAACGCAACCATTTCCAGCGATGACTGCCACCCGGTTTCTGCAACTTCTCCGATGCGGGTCACCAGCGGGGAAACGGTTTCTTCCTTGCCGGCGCCCTTTTGGGTGGGTACGGCTTGGGACAATCCAACCAGTCGCTGTAAGCCCTCGGGCAGCCCGTGATTTTCCAGAAGTACTCCTTCCCGGTCACACAACTCTTGCATCCTTCAAAGAAAAATCAGAATGCTGCTATCCCAGGCTTTCAGATCATCCGTATTAAAGACAATTCGTCGTGCCCGAGGACTGGAAATGTGCTGCCGGATCTCATCCATCACCGGCAATGCTTGCGAGATGGTCCAGCGGCCGCTCAGCCGAAGCAAAACAGCATCTTCAGCCATACGATCAATGCGTAATTTTTCCTGAGATGATTCCATATCATCGTTTCTTTGGCCGGGTGCAAGCGCCCTATCCGCCCTGCCTCATCCGTCGAATATATTGTATCAGGTCGGCGGCCAATTTGCTTTTCGGATTTATGGTGAGGATTTGTTCAGCGATTCGACGGGCATCCTGAAATTTACCCCTTTTGATATAATGATCGGCTACGGCCAGTTGGAAATCCGGATTTCCGGGTTCCAGTTCATACGCCCTGAGCAATGCCGCCTCGGACTCTGCACTTTGTTTTAACTGCTGAAAAAGAAGTCCGAGGTTGTAATGAATCCGCGCCCGTCCCGGTATGCCGTCGGCTGCCTTTGCCAGGAAGATGGCCGCTTCCCCATACTTTTTCTTCTCTGCCAGAAGCAGCCCGAGAGAATAGGCCGCTTCATACAATTCGGGGTTTGCGGTCACCACTTCACGAAAAAGTCGCTCGGCATCATCTTTATTCCCCCGCTGGTTATACAACATGGCCAGGTTGACCTTGGCGGGATAAAACAGATGGTCGATTTCGATGGCGGCCTGGTAGCTTCGAATGGCGTCTTCCAGCCGGTCCAGACCATTATATAGGTTGCCCAGATTGTAGCGTCCAAATGCAAAGTCACCTGAATAGATCATGGCATTTTCAAATTCATGCAGAGCAGCGGTATGAAGCTGTTTCTGATCCGGGGAAAGATGACGCGACGGCGGCCCCGCCAATCGCCGGGCGGCCTCGATGCGAATGGCCTTGACCGGGTCGTAGAGCAGGGGCGCCAGGCGTTTTGCCGGCTGTAAGGGGTCGCTTACCTGGATATTCTCCACCGCAGTTCTTCGAATGAGCGCCTCGTCGTCCATCAGCGCAAGGTCCATGGCACGGGCGGTATCTTCACCGGGGTAGGCGGCCAGCAAGTTCAAAGCCGTGGCACGAACAATTACAGGGTAGAGCGCGTCTCCAGCCAACCGAATGAGCCCCTCGTGGGCGGACGGTTGATGCTTTCGCCCGGCATCGATGATCGTGGCGTAATGATCCCTGCGCCCGAGCCCATACCACTTGGTGATGGTGTCGTCGGCCCACTGGTCGGTTTTATCCACATGACAGCGAATGCAGGCATTGGGGGTTTCAAGAGAGATCGACAGATCCGGGCGCGGAATCCGGAAACTGTGATCCGGCCGGTAGTCGATTCCCATGTAATGCCGGCCCGGCATGTGGCAGGTGACACATTGCGCCCCGGTGCCGACTTCAAAAAGCACCTCACCGGTAACAGCCCGGATGGGATCACCCGCTTCCCCTTTTTGCTTGTGAAAATGATGGGCTTTGGTGTCATACTCGCCTGCCCGGTGGCATTGCAGGCAAAGGGCGTTTGCCTCCAGTACGCGTTTTGTGCTGTGAACATCGTGACAGTCATTGCAGCGCACCTCCCGGTGATACATCTTGCTTTGGGTAAAGGAGCCGTAAACGTAAACTTCATCTAAAATCTGACCGTCCGGAAAATAGAATTCACGGGTGAGCAGAGACGGCAGCATACTGTCGAGAAGATCGGCCTCCGCGTGGGTGTAATCACCCAGTGCCGCGCGCCTGGCATGACAGGGTGCGCAGAGTTCCACAAGTTCGCGAGAGTCAATGCCCGATGTCCGAACCGTCAGGGCGACGTTATCCACCTGGGGCCTGGCCATATCCGGAATCTCGGCCCATGCCACGTGGGCGGAAGCCGGGCCATGGCAGGCCTCGCAACTCACATCAATTTCCGACCAGGTGGTCTCAAAAGTATCGCTTTCCGGATCGTAGCCTTTCCTAAGATTGGTGGAGTGGCATTCGGCGCACATGCCGTTCCAGTTCTGCCCGCCCCGGGTCCAGTGGAGCCAGTCGTCCGGTGGGATCTTCTCATCAGGATACAGCGCGTACCATCGTTTCCGGTTCACATCCCAGGCAATGGACAGGCATTGAAGACGCCCCCCCGGAAACGGCACCAGGTACTGTTGGAGCGGATCGGCACCGAAGACGTGGGTGATTTCAAAATCGTCCATTTTACCGCCCGGCCCTTGGGTGTGGACAAAAAATCGACTGTCTTTTCGAAAGAAGCGGGAGCGAATGCCGCTGTGCTCGAATATTCGGTCTTTGAAATCACCCAATACCGTTTCGTCCGTGGCGTGGTCCATGGCCAGGTCATGGTGGGAGTTTTGCCACTTGTCAAATTCCGCTTTATGGCAGGATACGCATTTCTCCCGCCCCACGAAATATGCTGCCGGGGTTTGGGAGACGTGAGAAGCGGCACGCTTGCGATAGGATGATTTCAAGATATTAGCGGGAATTGTCAGAATGATCACAATCGTAGCGATCAAGCCGATGATTTCCCAGCGCCGCATGGTATCCACTTGCAATTTGATGTCGGTTCCTCTCAGGGCTGCGTGGTTTGTGAAATATGAAAATCGGATCGCTTCATCGGTTTGCCCGTATCCACGTGGACAATGCCATTTACGATGGTGACCGGAAAATAATCCAGGGCTCTGGCAGCAGGGGATTGGATGACCGCACCGCGGATGTCAAAACAAGACGCATGGCACGGGCAGATAAAGCGCTTTTCATCCGCCACCCAGGGCACCGTACACCCCAGATGCGTGCAGGCCATGGACAGGGCGATAAAGCCCCCGTCGGTGAGCCTTGCAAGATAAAACCGCCCCCGTTGAAAAGCCGTGACGGACTCCGGCGCATAGCTGTCCACGGCGCCTGCCGCCAGTACATCGCCAAAATCGCCTTTCCTGACACGGGGCTTTCCCGGCCACAAAAAGGCCACGACCAGACCCATGAATTCCACCAATGCCAAAATTCCCAGAATCTTCCAGAGCTGACTCAGAAAGCTCCGGCGAGCAACGGTCGATGTGGATGTTTGCTTGGTTCCCATCATTTAAAATCCCAGCTTCATTCCCGGTCCCCTGAACCAGACACAGACCCCTGTCAGAACAACCAATGCTGCAAAAAGAAAGGTAACAAACGTTTGAACCGCTTCATTGGACGATATGCCCATCTTTCGCCGCATCCAGATATATAAACCGGTCAGTAAGCCCAGAACCAGGGCCACCGGTATCACGCCCCGTGCCCAAACGCCCGGCATATCGGCCAACCAAGCAGCGTCGGTGATGATCAACTCGTCAAAAATGACGGCAAGGGCCGTTGCAATCAAGGCCCCTGCCGCCGCAATCAGAACCCGTTTCCGCCCCGCCGCAGAGCAAAACCAGATACCGGACGTGTCCTGCTCGTAGCGAAGATAAGGGATAGCAATTGCCCCCCCGATGAGCAAAATGGGTATGACCATGATGACAAACATCGGATCGAAATGCACCAGCAGCTCCTGGAATCCCGCAAAATACCAGGGCGCCTTGGTGGGATTGGGGCTCAGACCGAGATTGGCCGGGTCTCCCAGGGGCGCATCGAAGAAAACCGACACCACCATAACAAAGGCCATCAAGGACAATCCGACCGCCACCTCGCGAATCAAGAGATTGGGGTTGACCGGTACCATGGATTCCCGTGATAAGGCGCCGGGATTTTCCGAGCGCGGAAGCACCACACCGCGGGCCTTTCGAACACGCCAGAAATGAAAGGGCATCAGAATAAAAAAACAAACCGGCATGATCATGACATGAATGGCAAAAAAATGGGACAGAGTTTCAGGCCCGACTTCCATGCCACCCCGAATCAGTCTCTGAAGCGTCGTCCCCACCCAGGGGATATATTCCAGCATGCCGGTGCAGATGGTAACGGCCCAGAAGGCCAACTGATCCCAGGGCAGAAGATAACCGGTAAAATTGGATGTCAAAACGGCAAAAAACAGGGCAAGGCCGACAATCCAATTAAATCGCCGAGGCGGATGGAAGGCGCCGGTGAAGAAAACCCGCAGCATGTGAAGCAGT
>JAFDDL010000171.1 GCA_019310865.1 Deltaproteobacteria bacterium
TTTGATCGGCAAATTTTTCCTTTGCGACCTCGTACCCCCATTTTGCAAAGGCGCCTTCGGTAAATTTCATGATATTGCCCTTGTGCATCAGCGTCACGTTTGACAGCCCGTTTTCCAGCGCATGCGCAATGGCACTGGCCACCAGTCGTTTGCTGTTTTCGGGACTCATGGGCTTGATTCCAATACCGGCATTGTCAGGTATATGCGCACCCATTTCGTCCCGGATAAACGCGATGAGTCGATTGGCCTCATCACTTCCCGATGGCCACTCAATGCCGGCATACACGTCCTCGGTGTTTTCTCGGAAAACCACCATGTCAATTTTTTCAGGGTTCCGCACGGGACTGGGGACCGGATGAATATATCGGACCGGTCGCACACAGGCATAGAGGTCGAGTTTCTGACGGATGGTAACATTCAGGCTTCGGATGCCTTTGCCCACCGGTGTGGTTAGGGGGCCTTTGATGGCCACCACATGCGAGCGGATCGTTTCCAGTGCCGCATCCGGAAGCCACTCGCCGGTCTCTTGAAATCCTTTCTCGCCAACGGGAAGCTCAAGCCACTGAATTTTTCTTCGGCCCCCGAAGGCATGGTAAACAGCCTTGTTGATAACGTTCTCAGTGGCTCGCCAGATATCCGGGCCGATGCCATCGCCCTCGATGAAGGGGATGATGGGAAAATCCGGTACCGAAAGGGTACCATCGCTGTTTTTAATAATTTTTTGTGCCATATCCATAGGTCAAATTCTCCCTGTCGGGCTGTTGCCCATATCATTGCCGGGGTCATGGTCCCCTGAACCTCTTTTGCCTGAAAATTTCATACATTGCAACTGCTCCGGCAACCGAGGCATTCAGGGAAGCAACGCCGCCCTGCTGGGGTATGGATACCAGATGATCACAATGTTTTTTTACAAGGGGGCGGAGGCCTCGCTGCTCTCCACCCACAACCAGTATAATGGCGCCGCTCCAATCCGTGCCATAGATGTCAGCTTTTGCCCGTTGATCCAAACCGTATACCCATGCGCCCTGGTCTTTGAGCATTGTCAGCGTTCTGACCAGGTTTGTAACCCGGATCAGATGGACGTGTTCCAACGCACCGGCTGAGGATTTGGAAACCAGCGGTGTCGGGGGTGCACAACGGTCCTTGGGCGTAATCACGCAATTGATTCCTACGGCCATAGCGGTGCGAATGAGTGCTCCCAAATTGCGAGGATCCACAATCTGATCTGCGACAAGAATTGTTGGGGAAACATCGTGCTTGTCGATTTGACGTAGCGGTCCAGTATCCGAAATGGGATAAGGGCTGACTTCAGCGGCAACGCCCTGATGCTCATCGGTTTGGGTCAGGTCGCTGAGTTTGGTGTTTGGGAGCTCCCGGATGGCGATGCTGCCCGATTGTGCCAATTTGCGTATTTGAAGTCCGCGGCCCGAACGGTTTTCCGGACCCAGATAAAGGGTATGAATCGACCGCCGATCGGCCCGAAGGGCCTCGAATACGGGGTGCATACCATAGAGGACCTCATGCCCCGTCATTTGAATGCTCCCGGCGGCGGACCCTTTTTTTGATCCGTCCTGTTGCCGGTATGATGGGCGGTGACGACCTGCGCGAGTGTTTCGATGGCCTGTGTCAGGTCGTCATTGACAATAATATGGTCATACAGGTCTTTGCGGTCCATCTCCTGTTCGGCGTTGACAAGCCGCTTTTCAATCTCTGCCGGGTTGTCCGTTCCTCGTTTTTCGAGTCGCTGTTTCAAGACCGATATAGAAGGTGGCATGATAAAGATGGTTACCGTGTTCGGATAGCGCTTTAGAATCTGTGCGGTCCCCTGTACGTCGATGTCCAGAAAAATATCCTGCCCGGATGCAATGGCCCGGTCCAGAAACGGGGCGCTGGAGCCATAATAATTCCCGTGAACTTCAGCCCATTCCACCCATTGATTCCGCCGGCGTTTTTCCAAAAATGCGTCATGGTTGATGAAGTGGTAATCGACACCATTTCGCTCGCCGGTTCTCGGCGGTCGGGTCGTAAAGGAAATCGAGTAGCGAAGATTCGGAAACCGCTTGAGGATCGCCCGGCGCAGCGTGCTCTTACCAGCACCGGAGGGTGCGGAGATGATAAACATTCGACCCGGTTTCGGTTTTTCATCGCCATGAAATGAATGGGGCGTCATCATGATACTTCCAAGGGGATGACCGGATCGGTGGTCACCTTGATCGAGGTAAATCGCTGAGAAATGGTTTCCGCCTGGATAGCGCTCAGTACAATATGGTTACTGTCCAGCACAATGATGGAACGGGTTCGTCTACCGTGGGTCGCATCGATGAGGCGCTTATCTTTTTTGGCTTCATCCTTGAGACGTTTCATAGGTGCGGAGTTGGGTGACACGATGGCCACGACCCGATCCGCCACAACAGTGCTGCCAAAGCCGATATTTAATAAATTCTGATCCATTCTCACTCCGATTCTGTATTTTCGAAACCGATCCGTTTAGGAACCATTAAGGCGCAACCTTCAGGTGCCCCCTATTCAACGTTCTGTACCTGTTCCCGTATTTTTTCCAATTCGGACTTGACGGCCACAATGGTATGGGAAATCGGCGCATTGCCCGCTTTGGACGCCATGGTGTTAAATTCCCGGTTGAATTCCTGTAACAAAAAATTGAGTTTTCTTCCACCCGGGGCATCCGATTCCATGATTTCCCGAAACTGCTTGATATGGCTTCCGGCCCGAACGATTTCCTCAGAGATATCGCTCTTATCGGCCAAAATTGCGGCTTCCTGGGAAATGCGCACCGGGTCCAACGGCACCTGACTGTTGGTTAGAACTGCGATCCTGTCCACCAAGCGCTGCCGGTAAATCGCCACCAGATTACCCGATGTTTGCTCGATTTGCCCAATGGCGGCTTCGATTGTCGCCAGGCGCCGGCGCAGATCCTTCGCCAGAAAAGCGCCTTCCTTCCGGCGCATGGTAACAAGCTCATTTAAAGCAATGTCGAGACCGTCTGCCATGAGCGCCCAGTTGCCCTCCGGGTCTTTTTGCATATTTGACGGTTTAATGATGCCGGCTGTGGTCACCATCATGTCAAGGCTGATTTCTCCTACCAGTTCAAACGTTTCCTTCAGCTGGGTCAGCACCCGGTGGTAAGCTCGGGCTTTGACCGTATCGATTTCATAGGCGGCGGCGGCCTCCGATGTGTCGGATATCTGTAGATGGATCTCGATTCGACCCCGGGCAATCTTTGCGGCAATCCGTCGCTTGACCCGCTCTTCCAAAGGGGCGTATCCATGCGGCATTCGAAGCATGATGTCGAGGTGTTTGCTATTATACGATCGGATCTCGACGGAAACCGACAGATCCTTTTCTGTCTTTTCCGCCCGGGCAAATGCGGTCATACTCTGGGGCATAAAAAATTCCTTTTTTACCGGGTGGCGATTATTGCATATGGGTTCCTGTCGCCTGGGCTTTTCCTTCCCGGTTTTTCAAATCAATATTGTATTTTCGCCTGACCCGATCCAGAAACCGAATAATGTCCCGGGATGCATAATCCGGGTAGGTCCATTCCAGCGAACGGTAAGCACCTTTCACATATACCAAAGTCAGATCGGCGTAAATGTTTTGGCCGACATAAATCCGGTGGGCAAAGTTTTTCCCCGTTGCCAGTACAAAGCGCTCATTGAGCAGGTATCCGGGATCGATATTGACCCGACGACGATTGTCTGTGCAGTACACGGTTTCAATATCATTGGTTGCATGTTTGATGCCGGCCAGTGATTGCTGGTCAATGAGCGATGTGAATGAAAATATCCGCCGGAAAAGGGGGCTGCCCATCTCGGGTTCATAGTAGGCTGTGTAGTTGAAATCGAGCCAGGCGCTGACCAGATCCGGTGTTCCGTATTTTTCCACCAGATGCGCCACCACCGACGACAGCAGTTGTTTGTCTTTCATCAGTAGACCCACAACAAGTTTGGCGGGATTTGGCGGTTTCGGTCGACTCATGGGGGCAGCTTACACATCAATTGGCTTGGCTTCATCGATGAGCATGATGGGAATGTCATCCCGGATTTCATAAAGCAGCCGGCAGGGTGTGCAAATCAGCCCGTCTTCAGCTTCGTTTAACGCAATGGGGCCTTTGCATTTTGGGCAAGCAAGAATCTCTAACAACACCTCACTGACGGCCATAATCCTCTCCTTTGACGGCGGTTTGGAATGATTGAAGGCTAAAAATCCGCCTTGATCCGAACCGAGGTAAGCGAAGACTCCGGATAAGCGTAGACTTCGACTTGAACGGTTTGAAACCGGCTCTGATAATGGGCATCTTTTATCAGACGTCCACCGCCGGATCAAGCTTATTTACATCCTGAATCAACCCTTTACCAGAACGTAGCTAATCAGCCGCGCAGCTTTTTGCGTCGGCTGAATTAGCCTGGTTATGCCCCGGCATTATGCTCAGTCCCTGTTTCCCTTGTCTTAATCGGAATAATTCGCTGTTCAATGTCAGGCCAAATTTTACGCTTTATCATTCTCAAATCGTACTCTGTCTGTAGGTTCAGCCGAAACTGAGCCTCAATACCAAAATAGCGCTGCAGTCTCAAAGCGGTGGTCGGTAGTGATGGATCTTTTTCCTTTGACAATCTCGCTGATCGTTGAATAGCTTTTCAGTCCCTCTCAATGCAATTGTTTGCCTTTGATATATCAGGGTGTAAAATTGTTTTTTTTAATATTTTTCCACAAAAATTATTTAAACTTTCATTTGCTTGCATTGCCCGAATAGTAAGTGCTTTATGCAAATCACTACCAATTCGTAATTGAAATTTACCAGAAAATTTCTTTGAAGTAATACTTGAAGGTAAAGGAATATTATCCTCTTCATAAATTTCAACCCACTCTTCAAGTATCTGACATAATTCATGATAAACTTCCTCTTCGTTGTCACCATGACAACATTTACCAATCCAGCCAGGAATCGAACCAATATAGCATTGATCTTCATCCGACCATTCAACAAATTTTAGAAAATGGTCTTTTTTATTCATTTTTTAGACCTCTTTATTTTAATTACAACTTCTTTTTCTTGATAATGTTTTGCATCATCACCGGGTTTACCGGAGACTGTAATGCCTATTCCTTTGGGCTGAATAAAATTTCGATGGCTACCCTTGCCACCTCGATTAATAAAACCTGCATTTTCAAGATCCTTAATAAGCTGTCTGATTTTCCGTGCCATATAGATATAGTATCAATGTGGTATCAAAATGTCAACACTCGGTTTTTTTTAGGAGGGCTAACGGAACACCCGCAAGGGGGTGCCCCAGGGCGGCCCGCCAGCGCCCCTTACGCAAAGGGTAACTTTGAATTTGATGGTATAATCAAATATGTACGCCAATCTCACTGGTTTAGCGTCGTCCCCTGCAATCAGGTACAGGCAGAATACCAATGGTCTATTTTTGGCATAAATCTCCCTTCATAGTCTTTATTGAAAGCCAACGTTTGGTATCAGCCGGGGTCCCTAGGTTGTCGGCTGCATGCCTTGGTTGGCCTTTGTACCCAAATGAGACACAATACAAGTATTTATTTTGACACAGGGGGAGTGAATTTGCATTGTTAGGAGCTGTTTCCCTGTCAAATGTAAAAGTCGCTTTGTTTATTCAAAGCCTAGCTCTTTGTGCTTCGTGGCAATAGTCTCAGCTAAATTTTCAAGAGCCTTAAAATTAGCCTCTGACGGTAAGCCTTTGGCAAGGACAGGTTCGATAACTTCTACTTTAAGATTAGGAATCATCCCTGCCAATATTTCTACAGTTTTACCTCCCCACCCGTAGGAACCAATAATGGATAGAAACTTGGCTTTCGGACGTAATGCATTAGCTAAATAGGCGCCATAAACGACATTGGGGTGAGGGCCTGCAAGAATCGTTGGAGTGCCAATAACTATTGTCCCTGCATCAACAAGAGCTATTGCCAGTTTCCCTATGTCAGTTACAGTCAAATTGAACTGCTCGACATTGACACCATTTTCCACAAGAGATGCAACAAAATAGTCAACCATTTTTTTTGTACTATTATGCATTGAAATATATGGTAAGACTACTAAGTTTTTTGATGGCCCTTCTATCCATTCTTTATGTGCATCAATGATAAAGGATGGCCGTGAATAAATCTGTCCATGACTGGGTGCTATGATAGCAATGTCGTAAGATGCAATTTTTTTCAGATTTTTCTTTATCACATTTCTAAAGGGCATCATGATCTCGGCATAATAACGTTTTGCTGCCTCATAAACACGTGCTGCATCGGTAACATAGAGTTCTGTTGAGGCAATGTGAGAGCCAAAAAAGTCACAGCTGAATAAAATTTTATCTTCTTTCAAATAGGCAACCATTGTTTCAGGCCAGTGTACCCAGGGAGTGTGTATGAATTCCAGCGTCTTGTCCCCGAGAGAGAGGTTTTCACCGTCGCTAACAGTGATAAAAGTTTCCTCGGGTATACGGAGTAGATCCATAAGCATCCCTTTTGCTTTTGGGCTAGTAATCAACTTTGCATCTGGATATCGGGAGAGTACACGGGGAATGCTGCCTGAGTGGTCTTGTTCTGCATGAAGTGAAACCACGTAATCTAGTTTAGGTACATTATCTAGTTGCGTCATCAGATCACCAGCGAACTGTGACTCGACTGTATCAATCAAAACAGTTTTCTTGCTACCTTCAATTAAAAAGGCATTGTAACTTGTTCCGTCCGGAAGAGGGATAAGAGAGTCGAAAAGGCGTGTGTCCCAATCTACATAACCCATCCAGTAAATCTTGTCTTTAATTATTCTTGGTTTCATAATATCTCCTTTATTTTCTTCCTAAGTTTTCGAATTATTATCTTAATAATATGCCTCCTAACGTTGCTAATCAGTCGCACGGCTTTTTGCGTCGGCTGAATTAGCCTTGTTAGCCGTTTGTTGGTTACATCGAATGCTGTGGCAGTCTCACAAAGCGGATCATAGGCTTGTGCGGTGACTATCTTGTATTTTCTTAACCTGTTCATCGTTAACTCCGGCTTCTCCGGCGAAGTCCGGCCAACGGCGCACTGCTTCAATGACGCGTTGAACTATCTGTCCTGCGCGTGCCTTCTTGATGTCAGCCGCCTTGGCGAGGGCGAGCAAGTCCTCACGCTCAAACCCATCTCGCTTACCGTTCACGCTCATCTGGTGCCGACCCGTCCACTCGCCACTGGGGTTCCACGCGTAGGAGATGTCGAACGCAGGTGACAGGCGCCATTCACCCCGCCGATTCATGAGGAAGGCTATGTTCTTGACGTGATCATCACAATTGCGACCGACTACATTGAAGATGGCGCGAAGCACTTGCTGATCCATGTCCTTTCGAGGGAGTCCCATCCGCCGAATGACTTGGATCGCCTGCTCGTACGAATAGCTCGCAGGTTGCCTGTAGTCATAGTGAGCAATAGCCCCCAAGGACTGCATGTGCCATTTCCCAC
>JAFDDL010000745.1 GCA_019310865.1 Deltaproteobacteria bacterium
AAATAATTGTTTATCAATAATCGATGGTTCGACATTTTATTTAATAAATTGTTCTCCACATGAATCATACATGCCAACATGTTACATGTTACATATAATTTGTTTAATCATTGTGTCAAGATAAAATTTAGCCTATTTATTTTTTATTTATTATATTAGTATCTTACATTTCATATTGGAGAGGGTTGACTATTGAATCGGATTGTAATATAAATTATCCGTAATTGATTACGATTCGATGCGCCCGATAACACCAGATGACTGGAAGCCAATCAAACAGGGAGCAAATCCGATATGACGATCCTAAAGCCTGACAAAATCGATAAGCTACGGGATACATTGACCGACAAGCCAAGAGACTTACTGCTCTTCGATCTTGCCACACAAACCGGTGTCAAGCTTAAGAACCTTTTAACTTTAAAGGTCAAAGACCTGTACGGCCTGAATATCGGCGATAGATTCTTGGAACATGGCCTCGAACCCGGCTATCATTGTGAACCGATCGTGAGCAAACTAATTTATCAGTCGACACAAAGATATATTGAAAAAATCCGTCCAGGTTTGGATGAGTATCTATTTCGGTCCAGAAAGGGCGGAGGGCCGCTGAGAATAAACTCTGCGCTGGCGCTGGTTAAGAATTGGCTGGATAAAGCCGACATCAAAGGCCCATCAGGCGCCAATACACTTCGCAATATTTGGCTTAACCACTATCAGTCATCGGCGCGTAATGACTCAAAACCACATCAGCAAATGACCCAAAAAAAAACTCTCAAGCGCGTCGTTTCCCCTCCATTGCACGAGCTGGTTTATGAGCAACTGTCTCAGGCCATAATCCATAAAAAGATTCAGCCTGGTGAGTTGATTTCCGCTGAGGAGATTGCCAAAGAACTGGGAGTGAGCCGAACACCTGTTAATGAGGCGCTCCGCAGGCTTGAGCTATCCGGTGTTGTCACAATTAAACCCAAAAAAGGTTCCGTCGTCAACGAACTCAGCCTTGAGCGCGCTTTAGAAGTTTTGCAGCTCCGCCTCCTGATAGAGCCCGTGATGGCCGAGACGGCCGCCAAGCGCTGTACCATGGATACCATCATTCGTCTTGAGAAAATCCATCAGCAATTCAGTAGTTACTCGCTGAGCGTGGATGAGCGAATCCGAATAAACACCGAATTCCATGACACCATTTACCAGGTGGCGGATATGCCGATTCATCTCATGTTCACTCAGATGCTCTGGGAGCGACCGGAGCTTCAAAGATACATGTTTCTTCCGCAAATGAAAGGCGAAAGCGATGGATCCCGCAACACGCTTTTGGCTCGATTTATAAAAGCCCATGAGACAATGTTAGAGGGGATGAGGCGTCGTAACCCCGTGATGGTATGCGAAGGGTTGAAAGCCGATGGAGAACTTTTCTTGGAGTTTGTCAAAAGTCAGCCGGAAATATAAGCGCCCAATAGATCCCATAAAAAGAGAATTTGAAATGACCAATGCGTTCGAACACAATCCAAACCGCCAGGCAAGTGACGACCAGGCCAAGCGTGATGATTTTGCATCGCGATACGGCGAGGCGATAAAATTCTCAACGACGAATCTGATCGGCAAGGTTCGTAATTTAAGCATGCAGCCGACCTGGTTGGATAATGAAGATACGTTCTGGTTTAAGCACGAAACCGCACTGGGGCATGAATATCTGTTGGTGGATGCCGCAAGCGGCAATAGGAAACCGGCATTTGATCACCAAAAGCTTTCGGAATTCTTGGTTAGCAAAGGAGTTGACGGCACAACGCTTGGTTAGCAAAGGAGTTGACGGCACAACGCCTGCCACCTTGCCACTGGAGAATCTGCAGTTTTGCACGGACGGACCCCGCTTCAGCGCAAATGGCCGACAATACCGGTGGGCAACGTCGACAGGCGGTGAGAAAACCCAAGCGCCATCTCCCCTTGAGGTCGTATCGCCCGATGGCAACCGGAAAGTCTATGTGGATCGGTGGTGAAAAAAGAGTTCAAGTATTTTTACGAGCACCTGAGGCCACGGTAACGTGCACCTATAACGCTGATTCTGTGCATGTTATCCGGTCATGGGCACCCCACCCGCCAAAACGGTGGACATCCAAGCCATCCTGAGTCACGGCGCCCATGGGCTGCGGGAGCTCCACCTGTTTGTTTGTAAGCTGCCACATGGATCAACCATAATATGAACGCGAATATGATCGAATCGATATGCAGGAGGTAACGCCATGTCACTGAAAGTCATCAAGGGAAGGGTCATCGACGGGACGGGAAGCGATCCCATCGAACACGGAATCGTCGTTGTCGAAGACAAAAAGATTGCGGCGGTGTGCAGGGAAGACGCGTATGAGCTTCCCGAGGCCGCAGAAGTCTTCGAGGTGGATAACGCCACGATCATGCCGGGTTTCATCGATCTTCACATCCATTACGGCCTGGGGACCACGAACCTGGTCGACGTATATCTGAGAAACGATATCGAAAAAGCAATGATGGCCGTATTTGAGATGGGGAAAACCATCGAGGCCGGCTTCACCTCGGTTCGGGAAGCCGGCGGGTTGGCCAATTTTTTCAAAGGCCCGATTGCCGAAGGCTTCGTTCAGGGGCCCCGAATTTGCGCCGCCGGGCAGTATCTCACCCAGACCGGCGGACATGCGGATCTGATTCAAAAGCTTCCGGTGAGCTTCACCCGGGAGCGGGTCACCCACACCTGCATCGCCGACGGCGTGCCGGCCTGTCGGGAGGCGGCCCGGCTGCAGTTTCGAAACGGCGCCGATTTTCTCAAGATCATGACCACGGGCGGCGTCACGTCCCAGGGCGATGGAAACAGGGAAAGTCAGTTCAGCCTGTCGGAGATCCGGGCCTTCGTGGAAGAGGCCGAAATGCACGACACCTACGTGGCCACCCATGCTCATGGGACCCAGGGGATTAAAAATGCGTTGCTCGGCGGTGTGAAGAGCATCGAGCACGGGATGTTTTACGACGATGAGTGCATCGAACTGATGATCAGGAACAACGCGTACCTGGTGCCCACCTTTACAATCGTGAACACCTACATGGAGAATCTCGACAAACTGCCGCCCTGGGTGGTGGACAAAATCACGGCGTCCCACGAGGCGCACTTTGTCTCGGCCCGTAGATGCTATGAAGCGGGCGTCAAGATCGGCCTGGGCTCGGATCTGATCGGGGATCCAAAGGTCTGTCCCTTCGGAATCAACGGCCGGGAATTCGAGCTACTTACCAAAATCGGCATGTCACCCATGGAAGCAATTGTAGCCGGCACCCGGACGGCCTCCGAACTGATGCGGATGCCCGACAAGATCGGCACCCTGGGGCCGGGCAAGCTGGCGGATATCACGGTTTGTACGGGCAATCCCCTGGATGATATCAGCATCTTG
>JAFDDL010000172.1 GCA_019310865.1 Deltaproteobacteria bacterium
TTGCTGAGAAAAAAATTGCACCTTACGCAAATGAGTGGGATGAGAAACATTACCTGCCCTATGAGGAGGTCATGAAACCCATGGGAGAGCTCGGTTTTTTCGGGGCGGTCATTCCCGAGGAATATGGCGGTGAAGATATGGGATGGCTGGCTGCGATGATCATAACAGAGGAGATCGCGCGGGTTTCAAGTTCTCTGCGGGTTCAGATCAATATGCAAACCCTTGGGTGCGCGTATACCATTCTTACCTATGGCAGCGAGGAGCTGAAAAAAAAGTATATCTCGAAGCTCGTAACGGCTGAATATATCGGTGGATTTGCCATTACCGAAGCCGATGCCGGATCCGACGTCATGGCCATGACATCCGAGGCTTCGGATGAGGGGGATCACTGGCTGCTGAGCGGATCCAAAACCTGGATATCCAATGCCGATTCGGCCGATGTGCTCATCTATTACGCCTATACCGATGCAGCCGCCGGAAGCAAGGGGCTGTCTGCCTTCGTGATCGAGCCGAAGAATTTCAATAATGTCCGTACCACCCGACTGGATAAGATGGGCTCTCTGTCATCGCCCACCGGCGAGGTGTTTCTGGATAACACACGGGTGCCAAAGGAAAACATTCTGGGTAAACCCGGATCCGGGGCCAAGATCGTATTCGGATCACTCAATCAGACCCGTCTTTCAGCTGCTGCCGGCGCGGTGGGTGTGGCCCAGGCCTGTCTGGAAGAGAGCGTCAAATACGCCAACGAGCGAAAGCAGTTCGGCAAATCAATCGGCAGTTTTCAGATGAATCAGGACTTGATCGCCCAGATGGCCACGGAAGTCGAGGCGGCCCGTTTGCTGGTGTATAAGGCGGCATGTGCAAAGGATGAAGGCAATTTGAACAACGGACTGGACGTCGCCCAGGCCAAGTTGTTTGCAGGGGAAACCGCGGTCAAATGCGCCAATTATGCCATGCGGATCATGGGCGCTTATGGCTATTCCACGGAATACCCGATTGCCCGGTTTTATCGGGATGCGCCGACTTACACGATGGTTGAAGGCTCAACCAATATCTGCAAATTTATCATTGCTTTGGATGCGCTCGGTATTAAAAAAGCCAACCGGTAGAAGGGAAAAAAGCACATGGATGATACCTTAAAAGAAAAAACTCGAAAGACAGCCGAATTGTATTTCAGCGGGCTCAAGGATGAAAAGCCATATGACCTGTGGCGTTCTTTCGATCCGGGTTTGGCCCGGGATCTTTCCCTGTTTATTACGGGCCAAATGTACGCGCGCGAACGGATTTCCCATCCCACCCGGCAACTGGTCACCGTGGCGGCCCTGACGGCGTTGTCACGATTGGATGAATTGAAGCTCCATGTGCTGGCGGCACTCAACGTCGGGTGCACACCCGGTGAGATTGCCGAGGTGATGTTTCAAACCGCCGTGTATGCCGGTATTCCGGCAACCAACGGCGCGTTGAAAACCCTGCGAACCGTGCTGCAGGAACGCGGCCAATGGCCGCCGGCCGACGAAGAGAAGGCATAACATTGATTCATAATGACGCATGTAACCGTTCAATAAATAAACTCATTTCACAGAAAGGAAACGAAAATGGCCAATGAAATTTTAGCACCCCTTCCGGGAAAAATCATCGAGGTGAAAACCCAGGCCGGCGCTGTTTTATCAAAGGACGAAGAGGCGCTGACGATCGAGGCAATGAAAATGGAGATGCCGCTGGTTGCTCCCTGTGACGGAACAGTCAAAGAGGTTCGGGTCAAACAGGGAGATGCGGTGCAGAAGGACGACGTGCTGGTGGTTATGGAGTAGCGCCATACCGGCAAACCCAACACCTGATGATGTCAACAAGTGCCCATCCGGAAATAGGGAAAATTAGTCATTTATGGATGGACACGAATAAAGGAGTATATGCATGAAATCCTATTTTGAGACAATGCCGGCCTTCGGCAAAGAGTTGACAGCGGGTCAGCTTAAAGAATCCGAGGAAAACGTAAATCAGATTAAAGAAGTGGAATCAGGCATCGATGAAGCGGTGGAAGTCGCGAAGAATGCCGGGTTCTCGACTGAAAAAATCAATGCCCGGGGTCAAATGACTCTCTGGCAGCGCCTGGAATATCTTGTGGACCCCGGCACCTGGTGTCCGCTTCACACCTTGTACAATCCGGACGACAACGTGGAGGGCACCACCAATGTATTCGATGGTCTCGGTAAAATATCCGGCAAATGGGCTGTGATCATCGGTTTTGACAACAAGGTGATTGCCGGCGCATGGCTGCCGGGTCAGTATGAAAATATCCTGCGTGTTACCGATTTATCCAAACGGCTCAACATTCCGCTGGTATGGTTGGTCAATTGCAGTGGTGTGAAATTGACGGATCAGGAAAAATTTTATGCCGGCCGAAGAGGCGGTGGGACGGCGTTTTTCCGCCATGCCGAACTTGAACAACTCGGCATTCCAATCTTGGCAGGCATATACGGCACCAATCCGGCAGGTGGCGGTTACCAGGGAATCAGTCCCACGATCCTGTTTGCCCACAAGAACTGCAACATCGCAGTGGGTGGGGCCGGTATCGTTAGCGGCATGTCCCCCAAGGGGGGCTTTGATTTGGAAATGGCGGAAATGCTCATTGATGCAACCCGTGAGTTCAAAGCCAAACCCCCGGGATCCGTCAAAGTGCATTATGATGAAACCGGATTTTTCCGGTACGTCTATGAAGAGGAGATCGGTGTGCTCGACGGGCTGAAGGATTATATGAAAGATGCCCCTGCCTATCATCCCAAGTATTTTCGAGTGGCCGAGCCCAAAGAACCGAAATTTAGTTCCGAAGACTTGTACCGTCTGTTGCCCATGAACCAGAAACGGGTTTACAGTTTTGACGACATTCTTGCCCGGCTGGTTGACGGTAGCGAAAGCATGGAGTTTAGACCGGATTACGGGCGGGAAGTCTATACCGGTCTGTGCAAGGTCGATGGATTTGCCGTTGGTTTTATCGGCAACCGCCAGGGGTATCTGGGAGAAGGCTATCCTGAATACGCGGATTACCCGGGAATCGGCGGTAAATTATACCGCCAGGGGCTGATCAAGATGAGCGAGTTTGTGACGCTTTGCAGCCGGGATCGGATTCCTGTCGTTTGGTTCCAGGACACCAGCGGCATCGATGTGGGTGATATCGCGGAAAAGCAAGAGCTTCTCGGACTGGGCCAAAGCCTGATTTACTCCATCCAGCAGACCAATGTGCCCATGCTGCTGGTGGTGCTCAGAAAGGGAACCGCTGCCGCCCACTACGTCATGGGTGGTCCCACGGCAAACCGTCACAATGCCTTTACACTTGGTACCGCTGCAACGGAAATATACGTCATGCACGGCGAGACGGCTTCCGTGGCGAGTTTTTCACGCCGGCTGGTCAAGGAAAAGGATGCCGGTCGGCCGTTGGAACCGATCATTGAAAAAATGAACCAATTGGCCCAGGAATATCATGATAACTCGCGACCCAAATACTGCGCCGAAAAAGGTATGGTGGACGAAATCGTTTCACTGGATGTCCTGAGAAAATACTTGGTGGCATTTGCCGGTTCGGCTTACCAGAATCCCAAGTCCATCTGTCCTCACCATCATATGATATTGCCCCGGACGATCAGAGGATAAGATCGCCTGACATCGTATGATGTATGAATTACCGGCCGGTTTCATCTTGAAGCCGGCCGGTTTCATTTGGTGCATTAAAACCATTCCGCTGCATCACATTTTTATTGAGAACATCCATTTCAAGAAGTCTTGTTGACGATCATGCATAAGAATGCTATTAAAAACAACATGATGTGAATCCGAACCGTCCAAACCAATCGCACTCAATAGGGAGGAGACATTGGCATTCTGGTCTGTTAGGGAAGCGCTTAGCACAAATGAACGGTTGCGGCGATCCTATTATGAGCTCCTCAGAGATCAACTGGATCAGTTTCTGCTTCAGTATGCCCTGGTTGATTCCTATCAGAACTTTCTCGATCGTCGCATCCCGTATCCGTTCGTGGAGAAGCGGGAGCTGAAACCCAGGGCCCGGATTCCCGACGTTGAATATGAAGCCCAGAACGCCTTTCTGGTGATCTTTCTGGAAGAAACCATTCCAAATGACTGTAAAAAATACATTCGTTATTTTCAGGACAATAAAACAACAAAGACCAATTTACTTCGGTCCAGGACGCTGCCGTTGTCGGATAAATTTGACTGGCAGCAAAAGCACCTGGAATCAGCCCGCTTCCTCGACTTTCTGAAAATGCTGCTGCCGGTGGACTATGCCTTGCTGATTCAGCGCGACCCGGCTTTAAAGGCCAAAGACCGATACAGCCTGACGCATTTTCATGTAAAGATCGACTGGCCCATTACCGAGGCGGCTGAATTCCTGGCCCAGAGCCTGCGATACATTTCAAAAGACCTGTATGAAAAAGGGGACAAGTACGCAGAGGACATTCAAAAAAAATTTTTTGAGTATTACGGCGTGCCGGTGATGGCTGGAGGACGGCGGACAGCCGCCATTGTTGCGGCCCAGTATTTAAGGCGAATACCGTGCATATCAACAGTATACGCCGGCAGCAGTGAATCACGTTCTCTGATACGCTTAAACGAGCGTGGCGTTACCAAAGCCATCCTGATCAGGTTATCCGCGGATGCGGTGGGCCAGATCTGTGACTATCACAATATGACAACCAGATCGTTTCAGAAAAATTATGTTTTAGCCCGTTACAGAAAGAAGAGCGTTTGCATTTTTCAGACCACCTATACGTATACGACCCAAGCGCGGCCTCCCGATGACAGGAAGCTGCGCGATATCAAACCCGATTCGTACTGGCTGACTGTGGGCAGCCAGCATATTCTTCCCAAACCGGGTGTAGGGAAATACCCGCCGATCCAGTATAACTATATCTATTCATAGAAGTGGCTTCAAAGCCTCATCTTATGCCCAATGGCGGCGTTCTTGCATTTTTGAAATCCTCTTCTAACTTTCTTCTTTTCTAAATAGGGCCTTAACAGACCCGGCGGTTGGCTCAAGCAGACGCTTTCCGGTTGCCGGATCCATATGGACCATAGAGACGCTTTTGGGTATGTCAAACGCCTGATATGGTCGGGTTTGCAGGGCTTTGCCCATATAATCGATCCAGATGGGCAGCGCGGCCCGGGCGCCGGTTTCCGATTTTCCCAGAGTTGCATGCCGGTCCAGGCCCACCCAGACTCCCGTGGCAATGGTCGGGGAGAACCCGATAAAGAGGGCATCCTTGAACTGGTCGGTTGTACCGGTTTTTCCGCCAAGCGGCCTGCCGAGGCTTGCGGCTTTTCGCCCCGTGCCTTCCGCGACGACCGCCTGGAGCATATCCGTCATGATTGCTGCGGTGGCTTCGGATATGACGATTTGTTTGCGGGGTCTGGGATACGGCAGCAGGCGGCCCCGGTGATCCTGGACCTCCATGATACCGGAGGGTGGAAGCAGGCGGCCTCCGCCGGCAAACACGCAATAGGCGGTTGTGAGATCGATCAGGCGAACTTCCGATGTGCCCAGGGCCAGGGACAGGTTCGGCTTCATGGGGGTTGACAAGCCTATCTTTTGGGCAAAATGTATCGCTGAGGACGGACCCAGCATTTCGAGCAACCGGATTGCCGGAATGTTTTTGGATAATGCAAGCGCGGAGCGCATCGTTATCTCGCCCCGGTATGCTCGGGAAAAATTTTCAGGTTGCCAGTCCTGCTCGGCAGATGCGCCCTTGAAAACGACGGGAGCATCGAGCAGGAGCATATCCTGGGAGAAGCCCCTCTCCACTGCCAGCGCATAAACGATGGGCTTAAATGCGGAGCCTGGTTGCCGCCGGGCATGGGTTGCCCGGTTATAGGGGCTTTCTGAATAATCCCTGCCACCGACCATCGCAAGGATGCCACCTGAGGGGATGTCAATGGAAATCAGGGCGCATTGGGGGCGGGGGTCTTTGATGCCGGAGTTTTGCATTCTTGTTTCCAGAGCAGCCATTTCGGCTCTAACAGCCGCTTCAGCCGCAGACTGGAATTCATGGGAAAGGGTCGTATACACGGACAGGCCGCCTTTATAAAGTTGGGTCGCTCCGTAAACATCTTCCAGCGACGATTTGATATGATCAATGAAATAAGGCGCCTTCATGGTTTGTTCTTTACGACCGGCGATCGCATTGTCTTCTTCCAACGCTGTTTGGTATTCGCTATCCGATATCGCCCCTGTGTCTTTCATTTGCCTCAGGACAATGTTTCGTCTCCTGAGGGACAGTTGGCGATTGACCAGCGGTGAGTAGCGCGAGGGTGCTTTGGGCATACCGGCGATCAACGCGCATTGCGACAGAGAGAGATCCGTTGCCGATTTTCCGAAAAAAATCTTTGCAGCAGATTGAACACCGTAGGCGCCGCTTCCGAAGTATACCTGGTTTAGATACAGTGTCAGGATTTCGTTTTTTGTATATCTTCGCTCGAGCTGAAAGGCGAGAACGGCTTCCTTGATTTTGCGGGAAAGGGATTTCCGGGGCGTCAGAAAGAGTGTTTTCGCAAGTTGCTGGGTAATGGTGCTGGCGCCTTCTGCAAACTCCCCGGCCATGATATCTTTTACAATGGCCCGGCCGATCCCCTTGATATCGATGCCGCTGTGGCCAAAGAAGTTTCGATCCTCGGTGGTGATCAGCGCAACCTTTAAATGGTCCGGTATTTCCGACAGCGGAACCGGATCCCGTTTTTGGGCATAGAGTTCGGCCAGCAAAACACCATCGGTTGAAAAGATCCGGGTGACGGCTGATGGGCGGAATGATTCAAGTGCACGGATTTGAGGCAGATCCCGTGTAAGGGCCAGAAACGCACCACCGACGGCTCCGAAAATGATGCCGCCCACCAGAATGATGATGGTGGCGGTTTTCCTATAGGGATGTAAGGTCATATTCCATCATATCTTGACGCGATTGTTAAAAACACGTATGTTTGTAGTGTTCATCCACATGGGAAAATTGACCATTTATGGATGGATACTAGTTATGCAAACTTGCCCTCAAAGTCAACATACGCACTCGATTTTGGCAAGGGCTCGGAAAGATAGACTGAAGAGGTGTCATCGTGAACCACCATCATACCCATTCGGAATCGGCTGAATTGTCCACTGAGGAAAAGTTAGCGAAATTGCTCGATCACTGGAAGAAGCACAATGATGAGCATGCAAATACTTATGAATTATGGGCCAAACGAGCGGTGCTGGCCGGACTCGAGTCCATCGGGGCCGAGTTGGACAAGGCGGCTCAAAAAACGCGGGCGATTAACGAAAATTTTCAAAATGCGTTAAAGCAGATTAAACCGGCCTGAGCGCTAAGGACTCGCTTTCCTGCGCGAACCCCTATCGTTCCGGCAAGCTCATCCGTCGGGCCTGTCGCCAAGCGGGCCGGGGCGTCTGATCAAATTCCATTTTTC
>JAFDDL010000746.1 GCA_019310865.1 Deltaproteobacteria bacterium
CATGAGCGGAACGTTGCGATGCTTTTTCAAAGCCTTGCGCTCTACCCCAATAAGAACGCTTTCGAAAACATTGCTACACCGCTAAGGATCCAGAAAGCAGAGGATGCAGAGATAAAAAGAAGGGTTTATGAAGTTGCAGAGATATTACATATAACACACCTTCTCGAACGGCTTCCCAAAACATATAGTGGAGGTGAACGACAGCGAGTAGGCCTTGGGAGAACAATGATTCGAAGGCCAAAAGTGTATCTTTTTGATGAACCCCTTTCGAACCTGGACGCACTCCTGAGGACGGAAATGAGAACTGAACTCAAACGGCTCCAGCGCGACCTCGGCCAGACCATGATATACGTCACACATGACCAGGTGGAAGCTCTCTCAATGTCCGACCACGTGACCGTTCTCAATAAGACTGCCGGACTCTTCGGGAGCCCTCCCATGAGTTTCATCCGCTGCGCCATTAAAAAGGAGAACAACAGATTGTTCTGTGAATCGTCCAAGCTCAGAGTTGACGTTACCTCCATGGTTCCACAATTGGATTCCAGAACATCAGTAATTATCGGCGTTCGTCCCCAGGAAGTGAGTGTTTCCGAGGACACAGAGATGGGACACCCTTTTTTCAAGGTGGAAGCAATTGAATCGATTGGCCCTAAAAAAGTGCTGTCATTCATGATCGATGAAGACGTCCTTTTGATCATGGTGCCCGATCATTACTCTGTCAAAATCGGTGATTCCTTGGGAATCGTCATGGATGCGAACAGTATTTATTTCTTCGATGAAACAACCCAACAAGTCATTGTTTAAAGCACGTTCAACTTTATCTGAAAGATGTGTTCAGCTGTTGGCTCAAAAAATGCAAAATACACAAGTGAGAATACATATTTCAGAACACAGATTTTCGGTCAAATCATTAACACAACATTAGAACTTTACACAAATCAACGTAAAGGCGGATAATTTTTTTAGTGGGGCGGAAAAACTTTTTTTCAAAAATGTTTTTCCCATAAAATCAATCTTTTGGTAAATGGAAAAGAAAGGGGGAGCTATTCCGGTATTGAAAGCCATTTGTGGAAGGGATGAAGAAGGGGTTAAGAAAGCAGCTGAGACATATGGTTGGGAAAGTTATGAAACCTCGTGGGAAAGGTTGCTTGAACGCGAGGATATTGAGCTCGTGGACATCTCAACCCCCAACGATTCTCATGCGGAGATAGCTATCGCAGCGGCAGAAAAAGGAAAGCATATATTCCTTGAAAAACCTATGGCCATGAATCTCGAAGAGGCCAAAGCAGTCGCGGACGCGGTGAAAAAGGCGGGCGTAAAGCATATGATAAGTTTCAATTATAGAAAATTTCCAGCGTTGACATTCGCCAAAAAGATGATCGATGAGGGTAAAATCGGCCGGGTTTACCATTTCCGTGCCGTGTATCTCCAAGATTGGATCCTCGATCCTGAATTTCCGCTGATCTGGAGATTGGACAAGAAGATTGCAGGATCAGGGGCGCTTGGCGATCTGTGCGCCCATATTATTGACATGGCACAATACCTGGTCGGCGATATTGATTCAGTATCAGCGACCACCGAAACTTTTATCAAAGAGCGTCCTCTTCCGGCAGCCGAAGGTGGCTTGAGTGCAACCGCAGGGGAACAAAAAGGGGAGGTAACGGTAGATGATGCGGTTATTTCTCTTGCACGATTCACCAATGGGGCAATCGGAACATTCGAGGCAACGCGGTTTGCCATGGGACATAAAAACGGGGGAACTTTTGAGATAAATGGAAGCAAAGGCAGCATGCGGTTCAATCTCGAGAGAATGAACGAGCTTGAGTATCTTTCCTCTGAAGATGGTGATGAAGAGGGCTTTAAAACGATCCTTGCAACAAACCCCACTCACCCCTATATGTCTGCCTGGTGGCCGCCGGGCCATATGATAGGATGGGAGCATTCGCATACCAATCAGGTTTATCACTTGTTGGAGTGTATCGCAAATGACAAAATGCCCGAACCAAACCTGTATGACGGTCTAAAAAATCAGGCCGTTTTGGATGCAATGAGCCTGTCCGCGGAAGATGGTCAATGGCACGGTGTTGAGAAAACCGAAATCTGACGTAAACGGATTCTGAAGTTCAAATAACATCTACAAAAGGAGATTATAGATATGAAACTTGGAATGTTAACGGTCATGATGGCTGATCAACCTTTGGAAAAAGTGTTGGATCTTATGGCGGACTTCAAAATGGAGTCCGTGGAATTTTATTCGGGAGCAATGTTCCCTAACACCCACTGCAACCCGGAGGAGCTTCTCTCAAGCGATACAAAACTAAAAGATTTTAAGAAGCTGGTTGCAGACAAGAATTTTGAGATCAGCGCACTCTCCTGCCATGGAAATCCGCTGCACCCTGATCTGGAGATCGGCCCTGTCCATGCTGAATCTATCCGGCAGAGTATTCTCTTAGCCGAAAAACTTGATGTGACCCGGATCATTTGTTTTGCCGGTTGTCCTTCAGGCTGCAGCACTGACAAAATGCCCAATTGGGTACATGAACCCTGGCCGGAATGGTTTCCTGAAATGCTTAAGTGGCAATGGGAAGAAAAACTGATTCCTTTCTGGAAGGACATGGCCGCCTTTGCTCGGGAGCACAATGTAAAGCATATTTGCTTTGAGCTACATCCAGGAGATATGCTGTACAATCCCGAATCTCTATTTAAACTGAGAGACATTGTTGGCGAGGAGATATGTTGCAACTATGATCCAAGCAACATTGAGTGGCAAGG
>JAFDDL010000173.1 GCA_019310865.1 Deltaproteobacteria bacterium
CAACACATTGGAGTGGCTTTTGCGGCTGGAACCGGATGCCAGCGAAGCCTTACAGCTGGCGGCACTGGCCCATGACATCGATCGGGCAATCGAGAGAATCAAGGTAAGACGAGCGGATTTCGACAATTACGACGCCTTCAAAGCAGCCCATGCCCGAAACAGCGCGAAAATACTGCGTCCGATACTGGTCGCATGTGATGTGGAACCAAATATTGTGGACGAGGCCTGCCGTTTAGTGCAAGCCCATGAGGCGGGCGGCGATCCCGGCTCTGATCTGCTTAAAGATGCAGACAGCATTTCTTATTTCGATGTCAACCTGCCGCTTTATTTTCAGCGTGAAGGTCGGGACGAGACCAAGCGGAGATCACACTGGGGTTACCGCCGGCTTGCTCCAAGAGCGCAAGAGATCGTCAAACACATCGACCACGAGGACAAGCAACTGGCGTGTCTGCTGCGAGAGGTGATTCATGAAAGCGTCAGCTGACGACACTTGTCGCCACCGGCACCGGCTTTTTAAGGACTGAAAAAAGAGCAATCCCACCAGCAGCTGTCGGTGCCGGCAGGGTTTAACCACGCCTTGGTAAAAAGGGGAGAAGTGTGGCTAGACATATTATCACATGCACCGGGCACTAACAAGAAAATCAATATCAGAACAGCCGAGATGCATGTTGAAGTTGTAATCCTTTATGTCATCCTTTAGAATTTTCCGACACGACTCGTACGCGCGTAAAACAGAAATCGTTCGTGGTGCTCTGAATGCATTGTCCGGAGGGGGGAAACAAGATTATCTCGGGCCCACATAGGGTATGGTATGAGACAAATCGAGTTATCCGGGGAAACCTGGCCCAGGTGGCGCAAAAAGGGCAAGGATTCAGATGCGAACTGGAGTTCGTATTTCGGTTAAGCCGACACCATTCGACAATGCGTATCGGCATATAGTTTTTCCTCACCATAAAGGGGTTTCATCCCGATACAAACACCGGCGGCCAGTATGCGCACCGGGTACGTTCACGGGCCTTCCAGTGGCGTTCACAGGGGATAAGTCGGCAAGGGTATGCCTGGGTGTACAACGGCATGTCACCTGAAGTCGTGCCATCATTCACCCGTCCGGAGAAACCGTGCCAACCCGTCCACCTATTTATTATTTATCGATCTTATCCAATTTATGAATGGAAATGATCGGGCACCTGCGCACAAAACCCTCCGGAACGCTGACAAAAAGGGTATCGAATTTGCTTACTTGGTCGATAGTATTGGTGAGCGCTACGACCTCGGCAAATTTAATGTCGCTACAGGGATAGTTCAGCGTCACGAGGTAATCGTCTGAGGGGCCGGTGTTGATATTGAAAGGACAAATGGTGATATTTATATAACTTTCTGAATTGGAGAAATAATCCCATGAAAGATACATGTGTTAAAGATATCATGGTACCCCTTTCCGATTATGCCACTGTTTCCGAGGACGCCAATCTATTTGAAGCGATTCGGGCCTTGGAAAGTTAGCATAAAAAATATGGGGACAAGCCTTACCGCCATCAATCAGTGCTCGTACTGGATGCGACGGGAGATGTGATCGGCAAGGTTAGCCAGATTGACATAATGGTTGCATTAGAGCCGAATTACAAGAGGATCGGTACAGCTATTAGCTTGAGACGCCATGGATTCAGTGCAACCTTTATTAAGTCTATTCGGGACCAGTACGATCTGTGGGAAAGACCGTTGGCGGAGTTGTGTAAGGTTGTGGAAGCCGTCAATGTCAAGAAGGTGATGTACACACCTGACGAACACCAGAAGGTTAAAGAAACCGACACATTGGATACGGCCATGCACCAAATAATCATGGGGCGGCACCATTCCCTGCTAGTGACCAAAGAAAGTAAGATTATCGGTATCCTACGGTCCGCCGATGTTTTTAATTGGCTATATGATAAGATCAGTGCTTGTAATATTTAGTCCTCCGTTTTTGAGGCTTTTAAACCCTTCCGGTTGTTTAGATGTCCGCAGACCCTTGGCATTCGTGCCGGGTCGCAGGTTCAAATCCTTGGGCCCCTGGTAATACATTGAGGGCGCTTGTATTACCAAAGAATATGCAATTATACAAGGCGGTTAAATTATAACCATAGCCTTCGCAATGCTGAGGTCAGGGGTTCGAGCCCCCTCATCTCCACCAGAAAAAATAATAACCTGCTGATGTTCAGCAGGTTTTTCTGTTTTTACCGGGTAGCCAAAATTCATACTGATTTTGTATGGTAATAGCAAACGGGCTTAAAGAAGTCCACCTCCCTTTGATGTTTGGTGTCTAAGACAAACTCTTTATTGAAGGCAATCTATATTTCCCCCGGTTCATTCACCGCATGTTTTGGATTTGAATGGCCACAGAATGAAATTAACAAATATGACAAAAATAACAAATACATCAGATCTTTTACCATATATTTTAAATTAATGTCAAATACGAATTGCTAAGTTCGTGATTTCACTGAGTTTTGTATTTTGGTACGGATTGTGCTGTTGTATTATATAGTATAGATGAATAATCCATGCGAAATAATAGATGAAATGAATTGAAATGGATTGAAATGGATGAAATGGATTGAAATTATAGAACTTCGGTCGGCAACAGGAAACCGGGATTTATTAGATACCGAATTTTTAGTTTCCCTGAAGGATATTAAAACGGAACACGGTTTTAATAGGATCGAATTCTATCGACACGGCTCGTTAGAGTCCGATTTCAGAGTCCACATTCATTGGGAATCAGACATGGTCGAATATAGTGGTAGCCCCTTGGGACAGTATCTGGTTCAGGCCTTTAAGGAATTAGGACTGGTAAATCATTCCCTATGGATAGAAGAGATCAGAAAGTGAATCTCGAGAGGCAAAACCGCATATTAGGAAAGAAGAGGGCCTAAATGAATGATATAAGATTAAATGTTGAACAGGTAGAGGCAGATGTCCTTTGCATCGGGGGGGGGCCAGCCGGTTTGTGTGCCGCTATACGGGCCAGTGAGCAAGGCGCCGAGGTTGTTGTCGTTGACAAATCGCATACCTTGCGAAGTGGTGATGCAGGCATGGGAAACGACCATTTCATGTGCCACATACCGGATGTCCAGGGTGAGCGACCCGATTTCTTTAACAAAATGGGAAACATGTCCCAAGTGGTTACCAAAACTTTCTGGGAAAATGCATATGGTTTAGTGAAACTTTGGGACAGCTGGGGTATCCCTATGAAATATGAAGGGAGATATGAATTTGCCGGGCATTCAATCCCCGGGCAACCTAATTTCATGTTGCATTTCAGCGGACAAAACACAAAGGTAAAGCTTACCAAACAGGCCAAAAAAGCAGGTGTCAATATCATCAACCGGGTTATGATCCTTGATCTAATCCATGATAACGGCACAATTGCAGGCGCGATAGGTTTTGATGTCAGGAAACCGAGACTATTGGTTTTCAAAACCAAAGCCGTGATTCTCGGAACGGGGAAATGTATGCGCCTTTTCCCGCAAAATACCGGATCGCTATTCAATACAAGCACCTCCCCAGTCAATACTGGTGATGGCCGCGCCATGGCTTATCGAGCAGGCTGTGAACTATCCGACATGGAACTAAACAATCGATGGTCCGGTCCCAAGTATTTTGCAAGAAACGGGAGGGGATCATGGACGGGTGTTTTCAGAGATCCGCATGGTATGCAGATATGTTCCGGGAAGGAACTTACTGCACACTTTTATCCGGAATTGCACGAAGACTATCAAAAGTCCGGAAGAGGGCCTGTGTATATGGACCTTGCTGGTATTTCAGATGAGCATTACGAGGATATGAAATACTGGTTGATACACGAAGCAAACACACCCATCCTCAATTTTTTTAAAGAGGAAGGCGTGGATCCAAGAGAACATCCCTTTGAATTCATGACCTATGGCCTGTTTACTCCTGGAGGAATCAACTACAACGAAAAATGTGAAACCCCTTTATCAGGTCTGTATGCTGCCGGAGACGAGTTCATGTCATTTTACCTTGCCGGTGCCGCGGTTTTTGGCAGTATTGCCGGAGAGAGCGCTGCCAAATTCGCAGCGCAGGCGAAGGCATCAGATATAGAAGGCGCTCAAGCTCTTGTCGGCAAGGTCAAGGAATTGTTAGAGGCGGTTTTGAATCGTACGGATGGCGCCACCTGGCAAGAAGCCAATTCTGCGATTCAACAGGTAATGGCTGATTATTGCGGACTCATCCGTTCTGAGACGCTGCTAACGGCGGGGCTGGAGCACTTGAGACGGCTGAAGAAAAAGGTACCCGAAGTGCTTATGGCACAAAATCCGCACGAACTGATGCGCTGTATTGAGGTATTGAATCTGTTCGACCTTGGTGAGATCACATTTGTTGCCGCCAAGGAAAGGAAGGAGTCCCGACAGTACCATCGCCGTGTAGATTTCCCCTTTACAAATCCCATTCTGAATGAACAGATGCTTGTCGTCAAAAATGAAAATGGGCAACCGGTTCCGAAATGGAGAATGAAAGCATAAAAACATCATATTATTTGTTTAGAAAGTGAGGAATAAATATGCCGACAGTGATAGATAAAGAGGAATGTAATGCATGTGGCGTTTGTGTCAAGATCTGTCCCACAGATGTTTATTATGGTTCAAAATCGAAAGAGATACCTGTGGTCACGTATCCTGAGGAATGCTGGCACTGCAACGCATGTGTTCATGATTGTCCACAAGACGCAATTCGCTTGAGGATAGCTTTAACTATGCAAGTGGTCTATAAAAACTAAGGAAGCGTCACATGAAAAAGAAACTTATAGGAATTGTTTGTTTGAGCATTTTGTTTGCCATTGGCTCAACAGCCACAAGTTATGCAGATAATGTAATTAAACTAAGTCTCAATTTGGCCATCCCACAGACACACAAACGATGGGTAAAGGCCATTAAACCATGGATCGTTGAGATAGAAAAGCGATCTGAAGGCAAAGTCAAGATCCTCCCCTATTTCGCACAAGCTTTAAGCAAGCAGGCAGAAAACTATGATTCAATAGTGGTAGGTATTGCAGATATGGGAGAGGCTCCTTTGGATAGAAAACCAGGGCGCTTTCCGATCCTTGAGAATGTAGTCGGTTTCTCCAAGCCAAGCATCGTGATCAAGGATGGTACTTATATGTTTAACGAGCTCCTTCAAAATGTACCACAGCTACGAGATGAGATGAAAGATGTAAAAACCCTTTTTGTTCATCTTTCTTCTCCAGCTATAATCGGAACATCAAAGGTGCCGGTAAAAAAATTGGATGATTTAAAAGGCTTAAAAACGGCTTGTTTTGGGGCTATGCTGAGTAAAAGGATAAAAGCCTTGGGCGCATCACCTATTGGAATGCCTATTCCCGACGTCTATATGGGACTGCAAAAGGGTGTTCTGGACGCTTCAATTACTACCTACACACTTTTGACTGACCGGAAATTTGGAAGGGTTATTCACTATGTTACTCCCATCACCATTGGCTATTCAGCATTTGGCATGGTTATGAACAAAAAGGTGTGGGAAAAGTTGCCAAAGGATGTTCAGAATGTTTTTGAAGAAGTTAATCGCGATGTAGCCCTTGATTTGTTCAATAAATTCTGGTGGGAAAGAACGATAATGGCGAAAAAAATATTTGAGGAATCAATGGGAGGGAAATCACATTTCCTCTCATCCGATGATTTGGCTAAGATTGAAAAAAATTGGCGGGAAATTGACAAGAAGTATCTGGACCGAAAAATGAAAATAAATCCTTCGGACAAAGATAAAATCATGGCTGAATTTAGAAAGCTGGAACTAAAGTACGGCACCACTCTGATTGAGGCCTATGGCAATTAGTCTTATGTAAATGAGCACCGGGGAGAGGTAAAAATGGTAACCAAAACCGGATTTAAAGATGATGGCGGCCAAACACTTTTGAAGTTGATCAGTAAAATGGAGCGCCTCAATACTTTGGCAAGAATATTTGGTGTTGTCGGCGCCGTCTTTCTGATTGGGATGGTTGCACTCTCAACGATTGATGTAGTTTTGCGGTATTTTTTTAATAGCCCCATACAGGGAACTATCGAAATTATTGAGTTGACAATGGTTGTTCTAGTTTTCCTTTCAATAGGGTATGCCCAGGCAACCAAATCGCATGTCAAGGTGGAAGCCCTTTCAAAGTTCCTCAAACCTCGTGGACAATTGGTATTAGACAGTATTGCCTGCTTTAATAGTATTGTTCTCCTTTTGCTGGTTATTTGGAGAAGTGCCGTATTTGCCTTCAAAACGCCTGAATCAACCCTGTCTCTTGGAATACCAGTCACTCCGTTTGCTATCTTGGTGCCTTTAGGTTGCACATTGCTGGTATTGTTGTTTATTCGCGATTATTTGGAAATACTGACAGAAAGCCTACAGGTCGGTCTCAAGTTATCTGTTACCATTTTACCTGTTTTGGTTAGTATTTTTATCGGCGCTGCAATAATGCTGATAACATCCCTCGATCTGGATTTACCGATACTGGGTGCAATCGGTCTTGTGGTTATGATGATTTTTTTGTTGATCGGTATACCCGTTGGATTCGGCCTTATGGCGGTCGGTTTTATATTTATGTCCTCGATGAGAGGTCTTGACGCCGGTTTTGAAATGTTGGGTCATACCTGGTTTAGAACTGTCGCTCATTATCCATGGGCAGCTGCTTCGTGTTTTATCTTAATGGGCTTCGTCTCTTTGCAATGCAGATTTGGGGAGGACCTTTTCCGTGCAGCATATAAATGGTTTGGCCACATGAGAGGGGGATTATGTATTGCCAGCATTGGCGCCATAGCAGGATTTTCCGCTGTATCGGGGGATACGCTTACCGGATCTGTTACGATGTCTTCCATCGCTTTGCCTGAGATGAGAAAACAAAAATATGACGATGTGTTATCCATTGGGACACTCACATGTGCAGGAACATTGGGCACTTTGATACCACCCAGCCTTGGTTTTATTATTTACGCCATTCTGGCTGAAGAATCCGTAGGCGATCTTTTCATCGCAGGGGTAATTCCCGGCATTATCACAGCAATAGCGTTCATGTTTCTAGTTTACTTGAGATGTCTAATTAATCCAAAGTTAGGATCTATGTCGGAAAAGTCAACTTGGAAAGAGCGATTTAGTTCACTTAGTGCCGCCGGTCCCATTTTAGCCATATTTATTTTCATTATATTCGGGATTTTTGGTGGTCTCTTTACCCCGACGGAAGGAGGCGCATTAGGCAGTTCCAGTGCTATTGTTGTGGCATTAGTAATGAGGAGACTCGATTGGAATGCATTCACGAAAAGTGTTACTGAAGTAGCTAGACTTTCTGGCTTGATATTGACTATTTTAGGGGGAGCTAAGATGTTTGGCTTTTTCGTC
>JAFDDL010000174.1 GCA_019310865.1 Deltaproteobacteria bacterium
GTCCGGAAATCAGAACAGAAGCCGGTGAAACAAGAAACGGTATCACAAGTCCCCGTTGCGCCGACATCGGAGATCGCCTCACTGATCGTAAAGAATCAGGAGATGTTCGCCAATTTGACGGAAAGTGTAAACTCGGTATCCAGAGAGCTGGGCGCCATCCGATCTTTTCTTGAACAGATCAATTGGAACAAGATGGGCCAGGAAGGCAACCGCGCCGAACCACAACTTATTCCCCTCGATTTTGAGGCCTATTTAACTGATCTGGAAGGGAAAAAATGAGTTGTACGGTGTAAAAAATTCGTGCCGGCATGCTATTTAATGTCCATCCAGAAATAGACAAAACCCCCATCTTGGGTATCGTCGTGTTTCTGGTTATCGAATGTCTGGTTCCCCCAGCGGGTGCGGAAATATTCACCTATATCGACCAAAGCGGGAATCTGCATTTTACAAATCGACCCGTATCCTCCGTGCACCGAGTATATGTTTCCCACCGGCCCTCACTGACCCTGGCAGATTCGATACCGGACCGCTACGATGCCATCATAGACAAAGCCGGCAGACGGTTTAACCTTTCAAGAGCGCTGCTCAAAGCGATTATAAAAGTTGAATCGGACTACAATCCCCGAGCGGTCTCACGATCAGGCGCCCAGGGCTTGATGCAGATCATGCCGGCGAACCAGCGTGCCCTGGAATTGGGGGATCCGTTTGATCCAGATGAAAACATCATGGCCGGTGCCCGGTATTTAAGCAAACTGGTCAAGCAGTATCAGGGAAAACTATTATTAGCGCTTGCCGCTTACAACGCTGGACCGACACGGGTTTCTCAAACGGAGTTTCCGCCATTTTCCGAAACACGGAATTTCGTTAAACGGGTGATGCGCTATTATTATTCCATCAAGCGCCAATTGAAAAAGCGATCATCGGAAGGATAACATGAACAGTGGGGATAATTATTGCCGGCCATAGGTTTTAATGGCAACGGTACCGACATCAAAGCACTGGAAAAAAGCTCGGGAATCTAATAAATTTTGAAAGGAAATCGATACCGAGACGGCCGGTACTTGGGGTCGTTTTTTGGGGGTGCTTTTAATATTGTGAATCTTCAGCTCCGATTCAATGGGTGCCATTCGGTTGATGATATCCTGAAGCGTTGCCCCGATTATTTGGGTTTCAAAGGTGATGGGATGGGGCCACTGGTTTTTGTCATCCCATTTGACGCGCAGCAGTTTTTCTATTTTCATCTCCGAATTTCCGGCAAGATTGGGACATTCAGCTCGGTGAAACGCCACACCACGCTCGCTCAGGGCAGCTAGAACATTCTCCAAACCCGGATATGGGTTGCAGCACTTGGAAAATTTATGGACTGCTTTTTCGAACTCGGAGACAAGCAGCAGATTCTGTTTTGCCGATAGGGACCGCTGACCGGGCCTGGATTCTGGATTCTGACCCATCTCAGACGACGCCTTGATGTGATCCAGATAGTATAGGATGACGTTGGTAGAAATGGAATCCTGCCCGATTCGAATATAGAGCTGGTTTCGGTCTTTTATGTGGAGAAAATTGAGAATCAAAGAGATTGTTTCGTCCTCGAGAATTTGAGTGGACAGCCCGTAGTGTTCGATATCTTGAAGGAGCAGCGCTTTTCCAATCTTTTCAGCATAGGCTTGCCGCCGTTTTTGTACAAGCTTGTTGACCGCATTGCGTGCCTTGGGAGAGATACACAAGCTTTCCAAGTCTGAATCGGCTTCAAGAGGCGTTTCAGAAGACAGGATTTTAACGACATCCCCGTCTGAAAGGATTTGTGTCTGGTTCACCCGCCGACCATTGATATAGGCACCACTGCAATAGTCCCCCAGGGCCGAATGGATTTTGTAAGCAAAATCGAGAACGTTGCTGCCCCGGGGCAAATAATGAATATCTCCCTTGGGTGTCAGGACAAACACTTCATCACCACTGGACAACCGAATGAGATCCTTTCGTTGAGGGGCCGGTCCGCCGTATTCACCGATGCTCTTAAGCAAATCGCTTATTTCTGCCCAATACGATTCCTGTGCCGGCTTTTTGGGATCCCATTGATACATCATGCCGGAGTTTGCGGCTAGGTCCATCTCCTTTATCCGAATTTTGATCAGGTAATCGTCCCCCTTATCATTGATCCGGACATGAAGGCTCTGGTAGCCATTGGGTTTTTGATTGGCGATAAAATCGCGAATACTTTTGGGGACTGGTGTGAATTCGCTGTTTAAAATTCCCAAACCGCCATAACAAATCAGCGAATCATCCGTATCCAAAATGATCGTAAAATCGATACGGTTTTCGGCATTGGATACATTGAGTGTTTGACGATACTGCGAGTAATAGGGCCCGAGATCCTTGACCCGGGAGCGAACAGAGACCGGGCATGGTAGCACAGACAACGCGGCCTCAAGAGATTTTTGAAATTCAGCGACTTGATCTGAACTTCTCAAGCTTCTGATAAGGTTTAATATTCGTTTGCTCTTTCGGGGAAATAATTGGGTTAAGGCCAGATTGTACAGATGTCGCTTTATGGGAAACAGATTGAGCTTTGCCGCCAGTGGTGCATAAACTTTCAAGGTTTCAAGGGCGATGCGCCTGCGCTTGGCCACGGGCAGGCTTCCCAATGTCCGCATGTTATGAAGTCGGTCCGCCAGTTTGATCATCAGCACTTCCAGTCGTCGGCTGGCGCTGACAAAAATTTTGCTGTGTGTGAGGTCACTCCGGGTGGCGCGATCGAATCTACTCAAAATGAGTTTGGTGCAACCATCGACCAGCTCCGCGACGGGTTTTCCAAATTTTCCTTCGATATCCAGTAGGGTGATATGGGGAACATCCTCTACGACATCATGCAGAAAAGCTGCCGCGATGAGCTGGGAATCCGTGACTTTAAAATCCCGCAATAAAATTTCAGCGACGGCCATTGGGTGGTTGAAATAGGGTTCACCGGATTTTCGAAAATACCCCAGGTGATGTTTATAGGAATAGGAAAGAGCTTCGTGGACGAGGTTCTGGTTGTCGACCGATTTATCCAGGTATCTGGATATCATCCGCTGATATTGGTCCAATGGTGGTAAAGCACGTAATTTCTTGAGGGACGGTTTTGTATGTGCGACGTTGTTGCTATCCATGTGGCAAAGTCACCGAACGTCCGGAGTCAAATTATTTTGACTGGCCAGTAACGACTTATTTTCACCGATAATATTACATGCCACAACACGACGGTGAAATCAACTTAGGGCTCGCGCAGATACGCGAACCCTTACCAATTTCCGCTACATCATGAAACTCCACAAAATCCCCGCGCCAATGGCCGAGCCGATAACCCCCGAAATATTTGGCGCCATGGCATGCATGAGTAAGAAATTGGACGGATCTTCAGCCTGGCCTACCATCTGAACCACCCGGGCGGAGTCGGGCACGGCTGAAACACCTGCTGCTCCCAGAAGGGGATTGATTTTTTGCCGTAAAAAAAGGTTCATAATTTTGGCAAAAATAAGACCCGAGGCGGTGGCGATACCAAAGGAAACAGCCCCGAGGATGAAAATTCCAACCGATTGAGGGGTGAGGAAGACATCTGCCTGGGTGCTTGCGCCAACGGTCAAGCCGAGCAAAATGGTGACTGAATCGATGATTGGACGGCGCGCGGCCTCTGCCAGGCGTTCGGTAACCGCGGCCTCCTTGAGCAAGTTGCCCAAAAACAGCAGCCCCAGAAGCGGTAATGCAGCCGGTGCAAGCAGGCAGCAGAGCAATAAACCGACGATCGGAAATATGATTTTTTCTCGCTTTGAAACTTCCCGGGGGTCTTCCATTCGAATGAGGCGTTCTTCACGGCTTGTTAAAAGTTTCATAATCGGTGGCTGAATAACCGGTACCAGTGCCATGTATGAGTAAGCGGCCACAGCGATGGGGCCAATGAGTTCCGGTGCCAGTTTGGCGGTCAAGAAGATGGCCGTGGGTCCGTCTGCACCACCGATGATGCCGATAGAAGCGGCCTCATTGGGTGCGAACCCGAGGGCCAGTGCGCCCAAAAAGGTAATGAAAATGCCCATTTGGGCGGCCGCGCCCAAAAGCATGAGTAAGGGGCGCGCCAGCATCGTTGAAAAGTCGGTTAAGGCGCCGATTCCCATGAAAATAAGGGGCGGATAGATACCTAAGGTGACGCCCAGATACAAATAGTGAAGGACACTGTTGCTTTCGTAAATGCTCAGCCCGAGACCCTTGAATACCGGAATATTACCCATCAGGATGCCGAATCCGATGGGAACCAGCAAAAGCGGCTCATAATGCTTTGCGATTCCGAGATAAATGAAAGAGCTGCCGATGATCATCATGATCACATTGCGATAGTCAAGCATCGCATAACCGGTGTTTGATAAAAAGTCTAATAACAGATTTTCCATGGATTCGTTCTAACTCCTTCTGTCACAATTGTTCCGCTATTTTTCGCTTTTTTGTTTCCAGATGTAGTAGCCGGTTCCTTCGGGAAGAATATGTCCAGCTATAATCAGGTCGTTGATGATGGCGTGGGGGCGGGTTAAACCGCTTTTTCCGGCCAATTCCAAAAGTTTTGGTAAAGCGAAGGGTTCGCCAACCCAGTCGACCAGGAGCTTCACCTGCCGGGCAGACTCCTTGATATCACAGGTAAAAACCGGTGCCTGCCCGTCCTGGTCAATGTCAGGGATTTCGGTTTCCGTCTCCTGCTGAGGGGTCTGAAACCAATTTTTCCGGTTGTCCCAGACGGCCAGCATTTTATGCAGCTGAGAGATGGCAAAAGACAGCAGTATTAAGCCAATAAATACGATACTGATTCCCAGCGCAGCATATTCCCAACCATGATTTGCGGATATGGCTTCGAGACCGTACAATGCTTTCCCCTCCAATCCAGACTCCCTTTGTAAATGCGCGTGTTATTATCTTTTAGGATCGTGAACCCAACAAATTGGACGAAGATTGCGAAGGCTTCGGAGTCTTCGCTTTCCTATATTCGTATCAAATCCACGACCGACCTATTTCGGCGGCCCGGTGATATAGATCCTTCGTTCGGCAACGATTTCGTTAATCTTTTTCATGATTTTTTCGCTCACAACGGCATCCGCCTGAAGCAGCTCCTGAAAATCCGCGCCGGGCATACACAGGACCTCTCCATCGGTCAGGGCGACGCCGGTTCCGGTATACTCAAAGGGGGTGACAACCGTGGACCAACCCATTATCTCTCCCCGGTGGTGGAGCGTTACAGCACGCCCCGCCTGAAAAGACATCATGTAATTACCTGACAAAATAATATAAAATGTGTGAGCTGCTTCACCTCGTTGGGTAAGGATTTCCCCCTCGGAAACCTTCATGGCATGCAAAAGTACAGCGACTTTTTCCAGTTCTTGTGACTCTAGCTCCGCAAACAGATCCATTGTTGAAAGCAGCTGTTCATCAGCGGACATATTGGTTTCCTTTCCTCCATCCTGCCAAACCGTGCGACAGGTTATCAACATGGGCCGTGAATTACGGAACAGAGAAGCTTATCAAGAGATCAAAAAACAACAGGAATGTCAATAGAAAAGACGCAAGGGCCGCTATTCAAGTAGATTGCGAATAGCCTGCAATTCAGAGCGAAGTTCCGACAATAACCGCGGCGACGTTGTTTTTTCCTCGGCCTTGGGTTTTCCTTGCAGGCGACGCTTGGCGCCCTGAATGGTAAATTTTTTATTGTACAGCAGGTCCTTGATTCTCAAAATCAGCTCGATGTCACGTCTACGATACAAACGTTGGCCGGATGACGTCCGTTTTGGAGAGATACGCTTAAATTCTGACTCCCAGAATCTCAGGACATACGCCGGCACCCCGGCGATTTCGCTTGCCTCGCCGATTTTAAAATAAAGCTTATCCGGTATGTTGGCCTTGTCGATCGGATCTTTTCCCATGACAGTTTCCCGGAGTCTACGCTTTCCCGGAGTCTACGCTTTCCTGCGCGAACCCTTAGGGTAAATCGGCCCCAAAGTCTTTTATAATCCGGTCACAAATCTGCTTATGGATCGCGTTGACAGTTTCATCTTCCAACGTTTTCGTGGCGCTGCGATAGGTGATTCTAAAGGAAAGGCTCTTTTTTCCCTTTGAAATCGGCTCGCCTTCGAACACATCAAACAGAAAGACATTTTCAACCAGGCTGCCCGATTCGGACCGAGCCTGATCCAGAATTTGATCTGTTTCGATGGTATTGTCAAGAATCAATGTTACATCACGGGTGGTGGCCGGGTACTTTGACAGGGCTTTCACATGTTTGGGCTCGGGCATGATTGCAATGATGCCGTCCAGATTCAACTCAAACAGGTAGGCCGTCTGCTTTAGCTCAAATCTGGGCAGAATATCCGGATGCAATTCTCCGAGGACGCCGATGGGTGTCGATCCGGCGCTGACCATGGCCGAGAAGCCCGGCCGCAGGTAGGGACTCTTGGCCGGATCCTTTTGGGTATAGATCACCGCTTCGAGTCGAAAGTTTGCCAAAAGCGACGCAACAATCCCTTTAATATCGTAAAAATCACAGGGTGTTGGCTTTCTATGCCAAGATTCTTCCATACGTGCGCCTGTCCAGAGACCGGCAATCATTTCCCGCTCCAGGGGCTGTTTTCCCGGACCTTGGTCCAGAAAAATCTTGCCGGTTTCAAAAAACCTCAGCGCTTTATTCTGTTTTGCCAGATTGCGCCCCATGGTGTCGAGCAAACCCGGGAGCAGGCTGGTGCGCATGACGGCTTGATCTTCGGTCAGCGGGTTTAAAATACGGGTGGTTTCTCGTCTAGGATCACCCTCGGCCAGTCTCAATCGGTCGCCGGCATCCGGATGGATGAAGCTGTACGTGATGATTTCAAAAAAGCCGTAACCGATCATCTTCTGACGGATCGATTCTCTTAAGGGGACGATGGCGGTGCCGATGTGATGTTCCTTTTTGATCCGGGGCATTGTGGTTGGAATTTTTTCGTACCCATATCGCCGTGCCACCTCTTCCATCAAATCTTCGGCCAGGTGCAGATCCACGCGGAAAGACGGTATGGACAACCGGAGTAAATCCGAATCGATTTGGGTATCTACCGGGGTGGTGTTGATTTCGATGGCGGCCAACAGGTCCTCGACTTCCTGTTTGCTGATGCTGATTCCCAGGAGCCGATTGGTGTCGCTGACGCGCAGGTCGATGGTGCGTGGCGGTGTCGGATTGGGATGTTCATCGATATGACCGCCCGAATCCTGTCCGCCGGTCACCGCAAGCATCAATTCGGAGGCCCGATTTATCGCCCGAACGGTACCTTCCGGATCGACGCCTCGCTCGAACCGGTGGGAAGCGTCCGTTCCCAGCCCGAGTCTTTTAGCCGTTTTACGAATG
>JAFDDL010000175.1 GCA_019310865.1 Deltaproteobacteria bacterium
GACTTCACCTTAGTGATATTGTTCAAGATCGACCCTTAGCGCCTCGCCCTCTTCCCACTCAAAGGTGATACACCATGGGCCGTTAACATGGATACTGTAACGTTTAGGTATTCCCTGCAAGCCGTGGAAATTGAATCCAGGTACGTTTAAATCCATCAATGACTCTGTTTGATCCAAAGCTTCCAAACGTCGCAGGGAGCGTGATTGTAAATCATTTCTTACCCGACGGGAACGGCCCCGCTGGAACAGTTCAGCGAGTCCTTTGTGCTTAAAGCTTTTAATCATTTTTTATATTGTATCATTTATTGTTACAGTGTCAACATTTTTGTTACAGTTGCTTTGCTAAAACTAAGTAAGATTTGTTTATAAATGGCTACGCCTAACGATGAGTTCAAGTGCAGGCAGATTTACCCGAAAGCTTTGATGAACATATTTAAGTTTATAAAAACAGCCACTTTTGAAAAGCGACACCGCTTAGCCTGTCATGGTGCAACTAGTGGTTTCTATCATGGATTCAATGACCGGTGTGTTTCAGCGGCTCATATTTGAACCTGGATCGAATCCCCCACCGATGCGCTGAAATGCGACTGGGCGCTGGCGCCATTGACCGATATCTCCATAACCCCCTGGCTGCCCATGATCGCCAGGGGTGCTTCGGGCGCCACAGCGGAATAACTCGTAGAAAGCCCGACAATTGTTGCATCGTGAATGATGATTTGCAGTGGTCGTCCGGAAGCCGATTCAGAAAGGCCGCTCAGATGCGCCCGGGAAATGTTGGTGATCAGGTTGCCGAATCGATCGATGCCGGCAATGGTTCCCGTCAACGTCTTTGAATCCGATCGGAACGGCTCGGCAATATCCAGCCGGACCAGATCCTCTGCGGATATCTCTGGCCCCAGGCGCCCCATATCAAGCCCGGCAGACAGATGCGCCGCCACCGGTGCAAAAATGTCCCGTCCTTGAAATGTCTGACTGACAGGTGTTTGAAAATATTGGGTGTTTTCCACGGAGACCACCCGCTCCAAGACGCCGCTGGAATAAATTCGGGTCAGCACGCCATTATCCGGGGCCAGAAACCGTTGCCCCTTGCTTTCAACCGCCACAACGGCTCGATCGGTGCCGACACCGGGATCGACCACCACCGTGTGGACAACGCCCGGCGGGAAATATGCATGCGCGGCCCCGATCATCAGCGCGGCCTGAAGCCGGTCCTGGGGCGTTATCCGGTGGGAAATATCGACGACCTGTGCCGATGGGTTAACCGACAGGATGACCCCTTTCATAATGCCTACATAGGCGTCTCGAAGGCCGAAATCGGTCAAAAGGGAGATGATGGCCATGGGTTTGTCTCTTAAAACATCTTTTTCTGCACGTCTTTCTGCACGCATTGACCCAGATGCGTATAAGCCGACTCGGCCGCTTTTCGCCCGGACGAGGTTCGAATGATAAATCCGATTTTCAGTAAATACGGCTCCACTACATCCACGAGGGTATCGGTTTCCTCTTGAAGGGTTGCCGCAATGGCTTCAATGCCCACCGGACCGCCATGGTAAAACTCGATAATCGTTTTAAGATATTGCCGGTCCAGATTGGTAAGCCCCTTCTCGTCAACCCCTTCCAGGGACAGCGCAGCCGAGACGGACGCCTTGGTAACCTGTCCGTCCCCTCGCACCTGGGCATAATCCCGAACCCGTTTGAGTAGCCGATTGACAATTCGAGGGGTCCCACGGGATCTTTTGGCCAGTTCCGCCGCCCCGGCGTCATCCATGGGGGTCTCGAGCAAAGCGGCCGACCGGGTCGTTATTTTCACCAGATCCGGCTCTTCATAAAAATCGAGATTTCGAAATAGTCCAAACCGGTCCCGAAGGGGCGCCGATAGAAGACCGACACGGGTGGTGGCGCCCACCAGGGTAAAGCATTTTAACCGGTACCGGTGGCTTCGGGCGTGCATCCCTTTATCGAATACGAAGTCGACTGCGTAGTCCTCCATGGCCGGGTATAAAAACTCCTCCACATTCTTCGGAATTCGATGGATTTCATCGACAAACAGAACATCGCCCTCTTCAAGGTTGGTCAAAATACCAATCAGATCGCCCCCCTTTTCCAGCGCCGGGCCGGAGGTCACCGTCAGTTGTCCCCCCATCTCGTTTGCGATGATATGGGCCAACGTGGTCTTGCCAAGCCCCGGGGGGCCGTGAAACAAAACGTGATCCAGGGATTCATTGCGTTTTTGGGCCGCTTCGATGGCGATTCGAAGGGTTTCCACGATCGTTTCCTGGCCGATATAGTCTTGAAGCCGCTCCGGTCGAAGCGACAAGATTTCCGACGTCTGGTCGTCCGGCAGGGATTCACGAGTAAGCAGTTGATTATCGGAATATGTCAGCAAATCATCGCTCATGCGGCCTCCTCACCCCGAAGGACTTCTTCGATCAGCGCTTCCGGCGTGGAAATGGCCGGGTTTCGTTTCAAGGCACCATCTATCATTTTCCGGGCAGTGGCCTTTCGATGTCCCAATTGATCCACGAGCACCGCCGTAACCGGATCCACCAGGATGCTACGAAATGGGGCGGATTTAGTCTCAGCAGGCTGCTGCCAAGTGAACTTATCCATTTTGCCGTGAAGGGTTGCAATCATTTTCTGGGCGGTTCGCTGCCCGATTCCCTTAAGCTGTTTGAGTTTTGAAACATCCTTGGACTCAATGGCCGTGGCGATATCCTGAAACGGGAGATTAAACGCCTTTAACGCTTTGAGCGGACCGATATCTTCAACGGATATAAAGCGCTGGAAAAACGCTTTCTCAATCTCCTGGTTAAAGCCGATCAGCACCGGTTTGGGTTGTCGATCGGTCTGGTGGTAATAGATAAAGAGAGAACACTCCGTACCGGCCTCGCTTGCCGCCAATGTTTCCATTACCACAGCCGGCAGGTGAACTTCGTAGCCAAGGTCATTGGCCAGCAGCAAAATCCGATCTTCCTCTTTTTTAAGTAATTTGCCTTTGATATAACCGATCATATGAATGAATTTCCGTTACATAATGCCCATTCATATTCCGATTTATGGATGGGCCTTTTCTGTCATCGTTTTAAACCGTAACAGACCGATCAGGGCCAGTGCGAGTGCGTCTGACACATGAAACGGACGCAATGGTTGGGTGATCTTCAAATGTCGCCTGACCGCCATCTCCACCTGCGCCTTGCCGGCATTGCCGTTTCCGGTCAGGACCTGTTTCACTTCGCGGACCTGGACTTCATGGGCCTGAACCGAGGTCTTTGCTCCGGCCAGGAGAACCACCCCCACAACCTTTCCCAGGGAAATACCGGATTTGGGATACTTTCCCAGAGAAAAAATATCCTCAACCAGCATGGCGTCCGGTTTTTCTTTTTCCAGTACCGCAAGCACCCGGGAATAAATGATTTCAAGTCGGTGCGCCTGGGATTGGTCTTTTCGCGTATAAATGGTGCCATGGGCAAACCCATCCACCTGCCCGACCGGGCCCCAGACCACGCCGATACCGGTTTCGGCCAAACCCGGATCAATGCCAACAATTTTAATCATCCGATTCAAATTATCTGGATTCAGACGCAACCCGTTTTACTTGAATGTGCTCAATTTGTCTTTTGCAATCTTGGCTTCGGGCGAGGCTGGATATTTCTTGATCATCTCCTGCAAAATCAGGCGGGCATTGGCTTTTTCATCCAGGTTGAAAAAGGCGAGCCCCTGTTTAAGCAGTGAGGAGGGGACCTTGTTGCCATCCGGATAATTTTCAATTACCTTCTGGTATTCCATGATTGCTTTTTCATACCACTTTTCCCGGTAATAGATTTCACCGACCCAGAATTGGGCATTGTCTGCATTTTTTGATTTTGGGTATTTCTGAAGCAGCTGCCGAAACTTGTCCCGGGCAACCTCGAACTGACCGCTATCAAAAGCCTCTTTTGCAGATCCATACAACTCGGCCTCTGTCTGCACAACGTCCGATTTGAGCGCTGCTTTCCGGTGGGAATCGACTTTTTGTTCAGGCCCCGTTGCGGGCGATTCATAGTCCAGGTATTGTTCCAATCGAAGAATTCGATCCCGGTTCAGGCGGGCGATTTCTTCAATTCGATTCACCTTGTTTTCCTTTTCTTCACCCAAACTCTTAAGAAGTTGCCGACCCTGTTGGTAGGAATAATCAGACTCTTCAATCTTTCCCGATAGAATCTGAACCTCCCGCCGAAGTCCGCCAAAGGTTGCTGTCAGTTCAGCGGATTTTGCCTGCAGTCTTTCATTTATGGCTTGCTGATCCTGAAGCCTGGACGTAACCGATCCACCGGATGTCTCAAGCTCTTTCTCGAGTATGCGATTTTGACGTTCCAGGTCATTTACCCGCTGGTCCAACAGGGAAATGTCTCCCGAAGCCGCACAGCCCATAATCCCCGCCACGAAAACCAAAACAACGATCGATTTACACGTCATAAGGTCCCTCATTTCCGGTTAACACGACGCCACTGAATTCCCGAAACGGACCGATCCAATCCAACCACCACACCGATTCAATCCGGAAATGGTCACCATACACATCGGGCCGGTCTGAAATGCATGAAAGATCTCTCCGTCACCCAATGCGAAGAATCCATCAGGTGCCCATCCCATTCCGGATGAGCACGCGCTGCATTCCGGCAGTCAACCGGCAGCCGTTCGCGATCCTTAGGATCGTGATCTAAATAACTTGAACGATATTACTCGTCTTGAGGCCCGTCTTCTGCGTTACGTTAAAGCCCACATACGTATAATATGCGACCTTTAACGCGCCTTGAATACGGACTTCAATCCTTCGCAATCTTCGTCCATTTTATTTAGTTCCCGATCCTTACCGGCTGCCGGTTGTGAATCGATCTGTCGCTATTTCAATGAGAAATGCGCACGCCGGTTTTGGGCCCAGGCCATTTCATCATGCCCTGGATCCAATGGTTGCTCTTCACCGTAACTGATGGTGTTTAGTCGAAGTCCGTCAAGACCGAGATCCACCAGAAAAGCCTTGGTGCTCTCCGCACGGCGATCACCGAGGGCCAGGTTGTACTCATTGGTACCCCGTTCATCACAATGCCCTTCGATAACGGCCCGTGCATCCGAATTGTCCTTAAGCCACTGGGCTTTTTCCTTTAACAGCATTTGGGAGTCCAGTGTTAAGGCAGCGCTATCAAATTCGAATCGAATATCGACCGAAAGAAATTTCTCGCGTGCTTCGGCAATTTCCCGCTCCGCCTGTAACCGCGCTTCCTCTTTCAGGGCCTCTTCCCGAAGCCGCTGTTCTTCGGCCAGCCTAGTTTGCCGTTCCATCTCCGTGCGCTTTTCCGCCTCCGCTTTCGCTGCCGCTTGCGCTTCCAGGGCTGCAGTGTCCACGGGAGCCGGCTTTTGTTTACACGAAACGGTAAATAACAAACCAGGAATCACGACCAATAAGGTTAAGAAAATCCACATCTTTTTTCGCATTTTTGCCTCCTGTTTACGATCCGATTGAACTGGGTTGGGCCCATCCATTCCTGGATAGGCACTAGTTATGGCTCAAATTGGGTGACCATTTTGGGTTCGTTTGTGCTCCCGGCAATTTCACCAACCGCCGCTGGTCTGTTCCAAAGGCGGTCATGACGTAAATTCTGGACAGCCCTTCCCGGGTCGAACTGAATGCCAGCAACGTCCCGTCCGGGGACCAGGTCGGCGATTCATTGTTTCCGGATTCATGAGTCAACTGCACCGGGCCGGAGCCATCGACCCCCATGATCCGTATATTAAAAGAGCCGTCTTCCAATGCCGCGTAGGCAATCTTGTTTCCAATGGGAGACCAGCTCGGCGATGTATTGTACCGCCCCTCGAACGTTAGGCGCTTGGCCTGGCCGCTTTCCAGATCTTGGATATAAATCTGGGGGGATCCAGCCCGATTTGAAACAAATGCGAACTGCTCCCCATCGGGAGACCAAGCCGGGGACACGTCGATTCCCCAGCTACTGGTCAGTTTTTTAATGATTTTCCCGCCTCCGGTCAATAAATAAATTTCAGGATCCCCGGAAAAGGAGAGCGTGGCGGCCAGAGAAAACTGGTTCGGGACCCAGGCCGGACTCATATTGATCCCTTTTTTAGCCACCACGGTTCCCCGATTCTCCGTCAGGTGTCGAATGTACAGGTCCGGATTTCCCTTTGCATAGGCGGTATAGGCAATCCACTGACCGTCCGATGACCAGGCCGGTGAAAGGGTCAAGGCATTGGTATGGGTAATCTGCTGTGGGTTATGGCCGTCAAAATCACAGGCAAATATCTCTTTGTTTCCGGTACCGGTTGACTCAAAAGCGATTCGGCTGGAAAACGCCCCCCGGTTTCCGGTGAGCACGAAAATCACCTCACTGCAAAACCGTCGAATCATTTTACGCTGGTCGGCGGTCCAGCCGGTATAGCGCTTACCAACGAGAAGCTTCTGCTTGAAGGTATCATACAACCGAAGCTCTATCTCCAGCAGATTGTCGGTCACCAAAATACCACCGGTTATCAGAAGCTCGGAACCAATCACCGTCCAATTTTTAAACTGAATATTCGGTGCCACAATGCCGACAGTCTGTGGATCCTCCAGGAAAGCCGCTCGATTGATAATTTTAAAATATCCTGTAAATTCTAATGTTTCAGACAGAAGATCGGCCCCTTCCTTTGCAATCTGCCGCTCGGATTCCGTGTCGTTCATGGATTTGAAAATCGGAACCGAAATGGGAATTTTCCGTAAAAAGGGATTGGTGATGTCGATATAATCATAATTCGAGGCGCCCAGAACCGGTCCGCTCCCGCCTAAAATCATCACCAGCCAAATACTGAGTCCGCATAACCACCGGTTCATCTTGTTTCCTTTTTTCTAATCAAGGCCACTCGGCGTAAACCTTAACCCCACTTGAATAAATGCGCGTCGAATACCCTTGGGCAGCGATGGCAGTGGGTTTGATTTTTGAATGGCCTTATAGGCCGACTCATCAAGATATCGGTTGCCGGAGCGCCGCTCATACCAGATATCCTGAATCTGTCCGTCATGCATGATTTTAATCACCAACACCGCAAGCAAATCGGTTCGGCCACCTGCCAACTGTTCCGAAAAAGCCCAGTTTTTTTGTATATAAAACGGAATTTCGGCCTGATAAATGTCCAATAGATCCAATGTCCGTTTTCGACCAATGCGCCCCCCGGTGTTGTCCGCTGCATTTGCCGATTCTGGTTTTGTTAAATCCCTTCCCGATTTTTCGTCCGCCGACACACGGTTCTTAATTCGGTCCAGGGCCTCTTGAATCGGTGTGGGTCTGGATTCTTCGACCTTTTTTTTCACTCGCTTCAGCGCATTTTTTTTCACCAGAT
>JAFDDL010000176.1 GCA_019310865.1 Deltaproteobacteria bacterium
TGGGTGCGCAAGATTGATCGGAACCTAGCGGATCTTGAGGACCTGCATCTCAATGAGCCGCCGGAGGGGATTTACCTGTGAAAAAAGCAGCGATAGAGATGGAATCGATATTAGAGACGGTGACGCTATACAAGTTATCTTTCCATGCTCAAATTGGACGCTGAATGGGTAATCATCACCGGACTGTTCCACTCGGATAAAGAAAAATAGAAGGAATTCCGTCTGATTTTATAAAAAGCGGTTTTGATTTTCGAAGATTTGGGATAGAAACTCGGTTGGGGTCAGGATTCGGGTATTTTGAAAGGTGCCTATGTCGGTTAAGTGGCGGTGTTGATTTACAAATTAAATTAACGGGTATTTCCTGATTATTTTGATCCGCTGGAGGGATTTCCAGATTATATGAACCGGGAATATTTATGGACGAAATAATCCCGGTTAAAAGGTTTAAAAATTCATTTCAACATCCGAGGGCGGCGAGTTTGTTTGTACAAAGGCTTGGTTTCGATCTTTGAGTTTTTCTACTACGGAGATGAACACCTCAAGGATAAGTACTTCCAGGCGATAGGATAATTGGTCCAGCTTTTCTTCATAGGCCCATTCTTCTTCAGGACTCATGGTTTACCTCCCATATAAAAGGATTTTAAGTCTATCTGATTGGGTTTTTTAAGGCATAGGAGGAATCGGGTTCATGCAGGAAGTGGGCGGGAGGCCCGCAGGAGCCTCCCTGACGTTATGAACCGTCATCCCCATCCGGCTATCCCTTGTCGGGTTCCTCCCCAGGATTGCCCGACTCCGTTTCACCGGACACTGTAAATTCAAAAGACTTCGGTTGCCGCAAGGCGGATATGATCAGCACACACGAGGGTTGATTTTTCCGTCGCAGCTGCAATAAGTCCTCCCCGGGCCAGGTGGCTTGCTTTTCTGAACAGGCCCCCCGAGCCCTGATGGATAGCGGTAACGGCTGTTGGATCAAAAAGATTGCTGTCCACGCCGGCAATGCTCATATGATGTTTCAGATAGGTTTGCATGCCGGCAAGGTCGACACCTTCAAGATGACATCGGGCCACGACTCTTGACGCGAGGGGCTGTGAGGAACGGAAGGTCAGTTTATCCACCAGAGTGTTTTGGCCCACCAGGATGATGGGCAGCCAGGGTTTGGCGTCTTGTTCAAACTGGCAAAGGGTATGCAGTTCGGCAAAGACTTCCAGGCGTATCAAGGAAGCTTCATCGACGACCAGGACCACTTTCTGTTTTTTTTCCAAAACCAAATTAACGATTTCCTGTTTAATGGTTTTGACCATAACGGCTTTGGAGTTGCTGGACAGATAAATATCCAGTGCATCTTTGAGCTGCCGGTAAAATTCCATTATGGAACCTGTGGAAGCGGTGATATATAAGGACCGGTATTCAGCCGGATGCAGGGTGTTTAGTGCATACCTGACGGCGGTGGATTTGCCGCTGCCCACCTCTCCGGTGACGATGCCCACGGCACCCAGGCGCATGACATATTCAAAACGAACGTTTACATTCTCAAGCTCGGGCGTTATCAATATTTCCGTATGATCGATATCCGTTGCAAACGGTTCTTTGGCAAAACCGTAAAAGGTGCGGTAATGGTCATTCATTTTTTTCCTCCCCAGAGCTTGCCGCCCTTATAGCTTGTCTTTTTAGAGGTTGTCTCTATCTGCGCATTGTTGTTTTTATCGCGCTTCACCCGATAGTTGACATGAAGGTTGACCAGCCGGATCATGCCGAAAGATTCACCTTTATATCTGACCTCCACCTGTTCGGGTTTGTCCGGATGATACAAAAGTTCCACGCGCTTTGCGATAAGGGCCACCGGGCCTTCATACAACCTGCCGTCAATGGTGATGGTTCTGTCTTTGTTAACGGTCCTTCTGACCACTTTGCGGAAATGGTCTTTTAAATTGGCCGGTGCGGTTCTCAGACAGTGCATCTTTGACGTAAACCGGTCAAAGGGAGTTTGTCCGGTGGCGCTGTGGACTTTCTGCTGATAATCCTCGGTCAGCCAGGCTTCCAGGGCCATATTCAGCTCAGCCAGGGATGCGGCTTGACAATGGGGCAGAAAACGGGTTCGCACGGTTTTGAACCACCGCTCAATTTTCCCTTTCCCCATTGGCTGGAACGGCTTTGCATGAATCAAGGCAATGGAAAGAGAAGCGCAAACATATTCCAGGTGTTTGCTCCTGAAGGCGGAACCGTTATCGACGTAAATTTTTCTGGGTAACCCCCGCCGGGAAAGACCTTTTTCCAGGGCATCCAGATAGGATGCCACATTTTCCGACAAATAAAACCGGGCATAAACAATCAACCGGCTGTGATCGTCTATGATGGCAATCAGATAGGCTTTTTTCTGTCTGGCGTTAACCTCAACTTTCGGCCCATGCATGACATCGCTTTGCCACAAATCGTTGGGCAGTTCGGCTTCAAATTTGCGGCGATCCGTTGGGTTTTTCTCCTTGGGATGCATCAAATCCTGCTGATGCAAAAACCGGTATACTGTTGACTTGTTAAGTTTAATTTCAGGGTAAGAGCGCTTTATCTGATCAATCAGATACGGTACAGTAGCATGCGGTGTGTTGGTTTTTAAGCGGGTCAAAAGCAGGCACGTCTCTTCGTCCATGGCACGGCATCTGCCCTGATCAGTACGCTCATGGGGGCAAAGCGACTTTAAGTCCGCGTTGCTTTCTTTGTGTAATCGAATCCATCGCTGGATCGTACCCCGGCTGATCCGGGTCTTTTCTGAAAAGGGAATTTGCCACTTTCGGGAACACTTATCGTGCATAAGACGGCTTTTCTCTTGCCGACTCATAAAGGATGATTGAATAAAATCGCTGATTACGGAAAAGCGGAACACCGCCACCTGTATTTTTTCATCTTCGGTCATAAAATGCCTCCTTTTTAATGTTTGGGATCGTCTTATCCCAAAAAGAAAGCATACAAAATGACACCCTTCGGTAGGGTATAAAAAAATGCAGACATCCCCCGAATTAAATGGACCGGCTGACAGGATTCAGTCCTTTAGCAGCCAGATAATCAAAAGCCGCCAAAACGCCATTATCCCAAATATCAGTCAGATACGCTTTGATCTTTCTCTGCAAAGCTCTGAACCAATGCCGCTGGCGGGTTCTGCCGATACCGGCGTCGCACTTGCCGGTCTGCAATTTGGTTGCGATGCTCGAACGAATGGTTTCTATACTTGCTTGAAAACGTTTAAAATATTCCTCAGGCCGAAATCGGAAGACACATCCGCAGTCAGGACAACGGCATCGCTTTATCTCCACGGCATGATCGCATCTGTCAAAATAGGCCAAAACATAACCGTGACCCCATATCCGACAGCCGCTGCAACATTGGCAGTTGTCCAGCTTTGGCCATGGATAATTTCGCCCCATATCAATAAGTTTCTTGAAATTCACTGGAAAACAAATTATCATTATTATCACGTGTTTTTTAAACCGGTGCTTGCCGGTTTGGTTTTCAGGGCGGTTGCTCTCCTATGAGCGCCGCCCTTTTTCAATAAAAAAAGCCTCTATAATAGAGGCTCATTTATTCCGACAATCTTTCCGTTCTGTCAACGGATTCTAAAAATATTTAAACCTGATCAACAGCAGAGACTGATAATCTACAGGGGTCGCCGGAAATCAGAAAATCGGCATCTCCTTCTACGGCACTGGCCAGGAATTTGTTATTTGCCGGGTCGTTCTTCACGATATCCAGTGTAAGCTTGCCGGGTACGAGAACAGATAGGTTGCTCAGGGTTTCAAGATACGTGTCGATGTCTGCTTGAGTTACTCGGTTTTTCCGGAGCATTTTTTTTATTTTTTCGTATGAGAAAACACGTCGAACTTCTTCTAACATGACGTGTGATGAAATCATAAGGAACTTGCCGTTAATAACCGCATCGATAATAGCGGCGGGTTTGCTTAATCCATTCCACTATGTTGGTCATGTATATGTCGGCCATGACTTTACAACTGGGATATTTCCTGATAGATACATTTAATATTACCTGTCTAAAACGAAAACGATACGATCTCGCATATTTAGGACGGCCATGAAAATTAACGAGGATGATTTTTTTCGGCAAGTCACACGCAGAATTTGCGGCACGCTCGATCTTGAAACCGGGATGCGGGAGTGTTATCAGTACCTTAAGGATTTTATTCCCATTGACGGGTATTATCTGGACCGTATTGACCCTTTACAGCAAGTCTTTCAACCCCTTGCAACCTTCTGTGCGATTCCAGGCTTGGAGTCGGACTCAATTGAACCGGTAGCTGTATATCGAACTGATATTCCACCGGGAAAAGGGGAAATAATTGACAAAATAACGTTTATCAACTCTCCGAAAACACAGAAGCCCAAGTGCTCATATATAGCATTGAGACTGGATATGGACGAAAAAAATGTGGGTCAGATTTCATTTTCAGCTGTGGGATGGAACCGATACACCGAGTATCATGCACAGCTGTTGGCTTTGATCCACGATCCTGTTTCCATTGCCCTGTCCAATGCGATCGGTTATCATGAACTAGATGTGGTCAAGGGCATGGTAGCCGAGATGAAAGATGATTGCCGGCCGGACCTACAGCAATCAGGCGAGGTGTGCATTATCGGAAAAAGCTGGGGCCTTCGGGCCGTCATGGAAATGGCCGAAATGGTCAGCATGTCCGACAGTCCGGTGCTGCTCAGTGGTGAAACCGGAACCGGGAAAGATCTCATTGCCAATGCCATCCATTATGCCTCAAAGCGAAAGGATGCCCCGTTTATCAAGGTGAATTGCGGCGCAATCCCTGAAAATCTGATTGATAGCGAACTTTTTGGACATGAAAAGGGCGCCTTTACGGGAGCCGTCGGAAAAAAGCAGGGGCGCTTTGAACGGGCAAGTGGGGGTACGATTTTTTTAGATGAGGTCGGAGAATTGCCGCCCCAGGCCCAGGTGAGACTCTTGCGGGTGCTCCAACACAAGGAGATCGAACGGGTCGGCGGAACACAGATGATTCCGGTGGATGTTCGGGTTATCAGTGCAACCAACCGTCACCTTGAAGATATGGTGAAGGCCGGCGGATTTCGGGAAGATATCTGGTTTCGGCTCAATGTGTTTCCAATCATGATACCGCCCCTTAGAAAAAGACCCGAGGATATCCCAAGCCTTACCCATTATTTTCTAGAGAAAAAAACAAAGGAATTAAAACTGTACGACGTTCCGGAACTTGCACCGGGGGCATTGGAGCGGCTCAAAGCCTACCGATGGCCGGGTAACGTACGGGAATTGGAAAATGTAATGGAACGTGAGCTCATTCTTAATCAAACCACTGCACCTAGCCGCCCTCTAACCTTTGAACACATTCACTTCACGCCAATGGAAAGTGAGAAAACAGAGGTCGTGAGCCAATACACGGATATTCTTCTTCTTGACGACGTTCTATCGCCAAATTTTCACCGTGTCTTAGGATTGACCAAAGGGAAGGTCTATGGACCCGGGGGGGCTGCGGAACTTCTGGGCATACATCCGGATACCTTTCGCAGCAAATTGAGAAAACTGGGGATTCCTTTTGGCCGTGATTATTTGAATCGATACGGGCAAGAAAAATGACCATGCCAAACCATCCAAAGATCAAGAAATCAACTCTTAGAACCATTCTTACACAGGCAGGGATATCAAGGGATCAATTCCTTGATGCGTATTATAAGTAATTTGCTGTAGTTGTATCATGAATCGATCCTTTACGATTGTGATATTTCCCGAATTCTCTGTATTATCGGGAAATATGCCGGAAAAAACCATGAGAAATCCTTTGGTGAACCTGAACGTCATAAACACATTGAATTTATTAGAAAAATTTTCTGGCACGATTTAAGCATAAAAGATGGTCTAAAACTAAAAAACTCTAAAAAACTGCTTTACACTGGAGGATTGCCATGGACAAAAAATTGAAGGACTTTTGGGCTGAAACGATAAAAGACGCCTCATTTGCCGCAGGTACATATATACCGCGCATCAATGGCGATACGCCTTCTTTTATGTTGGCGCCGATCGCATTTAAGCCCGAGGAGTTGGAAAACGCTGATGTGGCGGTCATCGGTATCCCCTGGCAGGGAGCCGTGGGGGTGGCGTCGGGTGTTTGGGCATCGTTTGGCCCGAAAGGCGTGTACCCGGAAGAAGCCGATTGCAGAACGGGGACCTATGATGCCCCGGATTATATTCGAAAGTATTCGGAGCAGTATAATATTCAGCACACCGGCGGCTATTATCCGGAAGTGGGCCCGGATTTTTTTCTCTCCGATCACATTCAGCTGATGGACTACGGAAATGTGGAAATAAAGGAGTGGGATATTGACGAGACCGCTAATCGCGCCATTGAAAAAGTAGGCGACATTGTTCGGGCCGGCGCCGTACCCCTGGTCTTTGGCGGTGATCACTCAATACCCTATCCGGTTGCCCGGGCGATTTCCGACAATACCCAGGGCGATATGGGGCTTATCTGGTTCGATCGGCATTATGACAATTTATATGGGGGCGAGCTTCCATATCCCTACGGGGAATTTGGCCGGTTGAACTGCGGAAACGCCCTGTACAAGATACTGGATACCTGCCGCGTGGATCCGTCCAATGTGGTGATGATCGGCATTGGCGGCGGTGATGTCAATACGCCCATGATGCATAAAATCATGGTGGAAGCCGGGATAAAGGTATTTACCGTGACCGATGTGGAACGTCTGGGTATAGAGGACGTCACCCAACAGGCGATCGAGATTTCAGGAAAGGGCACGGATAGGACGTATGTGACGTTGGACGCCGATACCATGGACCCCTTTTCTTTTCCGGCCATGCGATGGGCCGAGCCCTTCGGGATGTCCGCAAAGGATGTGAGAAAATCACTGGCAATGATTTCACAAAACACCAACCTGGCCGGGTTCGATATATGCTGCATCTCTCCGGCTTATGATACCCATGGGTTGGGTGGCCTGGTGGCCGCCCGGATGTATATCGAAGTGTTAAAAGGGATGGCCTTGCGAAAAAAAAATAAAGGGAGTGTCGTATGAAATTAACAAAGGAACAGTTGGTTAAACTTTACACCAACCTGGTCCGGGCCCGCGCATGGGATTTGCTTTTTGCAAGCCGGCTCAGCCAGGGGAAATTGATTGCATTTTATCACCGGGCTGAGGGGGGCGAGGCGCCGGGGGTCGGCGCCTGCAGTTTTTTAAACAAGGACGATCTTATCTGGGCCCACCATCGGGGCCACGGTGTGCCCCACACGCTGAGCAAAGGCATTGATCCGAAATATTACTTGGCGGAACATTGCGGTAAAACATCCGGTTGCTGCGGC
>JAFDDL010000177.1 GCA_019310865.1 Deltaproteobacteria bacterium
AAAAGTCCTGTTTTGGAAAAATGATTTTTCCCGCTATGATTTCAAAAAAAACCTGACATTACCGTTTTTTCCACCGGGCTTCCAGTCAATCCAACAATCTTCATTTTCTTTTCCCTAGAATTTCAACCAATTGAATGCATATCATCCCAAACGGCTTGGTGACGTTTTGATTAAAGATTTTAAACCGTTTTTGGGTTTTTATCAATTAGGAACTCATTATTATGAACTGCAAAATAGAGGCCAGGTTATGTTTATGTGATAAAACAAGGTGTTATGTATCGGAGTGGCTGTTATCACTAAATATCGTAATAATTGTTGCTTTATTTAGTGGTTTATTTTACATTGTTACGTAATAAAGGAAAAACGATCGATGCAGATGGCAAACATCCAACCGGATAAAAATGATTTCTTCCGACAAGCAACTTTATTATTGTGCAGTAGCCTGGAAATTGAAAAGGCGCTGTTTTCATGTATGAAATATCTGAAACAGTATATCCCGATTGATCAGATGTCCCTGGTGGAATATGTGGAGGAATTCTGGGCCGTTCGAACCGTCGCTGAAGTAACGGCATCCGGGGGAAAACAAGTGAACCGATTGACCTACATATCAAAGGAAAAGAGGAAGTGGTTGATTAACGGCAACCTGGAGCGCGATGAAGAAATAAAAAAAACTGGAACAGAAATTATTAATCGCCCCGAATTAAATCCCATTGCAGAATGTTTGTTTGCCGATTTCGGATACGCTAAGGCTTCCATATTGGTTCTTTCTTTGACAATTGAAGATCAATTCCTCGGCCAGCTGGTTCTGCACAAAAACGGAAAAGATCAATACAATATTAATCACGCGCGTTTGTTGAACCTTTTGATCGAACCGTTTTCTATGGCGATGTCCAACCACTTGGAGCATAATAATGTACTTCAATTAAAAGAAAAATTTGAAGATGACAATCGGTATCTTCATGAAGAGCTGTATCGAAAATCCGGAGAGGATATTATTGGAGAGCACTTTGAGTTAAAAGGCGTAATGGAAATGGTTCGCCGGGTAGCCCCCTTGGAAAGCCCGGTTTTATTGTCGGGTGAAACCGGCGTTGGAAAGGATCTGATTGCCCAGGCCATTCATAAATCATCGAATCGAAAGGAAGGACCCTTTATCACGGTGAATAGTGGCGCCATTCCGGAAAGTCTTCTGGACAGCGAACTATTCGGTTATGAAAAAGGTGCATTTACCGGCGCTATTTCAGATAAACGCGGCCGGATTGAAAGGGCTGACGGCGGAACCATTTTTCTTGATGAGATTGGAGAGCTAACGCCCCCGGCACAGGTTCGACTATTAAGAGTGATTCAAAACCGTGAAATTGACAGGGTGGGCGGATCTTCCACGATCAAAGTAAACGTCAGAATCATTGCGGCAACCCACCGTGACCTGGAGGGAATGGTCCATGCAGGTCAGTTCAGAGAAGATCTATGGTATCGGCTCAATGTCTTTCCCATCATGATTCCACCATTACGAGAAAGAAAAAGGGACATTCCCACATTGGTTCAACATTTCATCGATCGAAAATCAAGAGAAATGAACTTGTCGGATCCCGTTACGCTACACCCCGGGGCCATTGATTCCTTAATGGCTTATAACTGGCCTGGAAACGTACGTGAGCTGGAAAACGTGGTGGAACGAGCCTTGATTTTGAATATCGGCGAACCATTGAAATTTGAATTCCTTATTCAAAATCCGAAAGCTGATCATCCAGTGGTTTCCATCGAACCCACTGGAGAGTTTATCGCTCTGGAAAGCATGACCACCAATTATATTAAACGGGCATTAAGACATACCCATGGAAAAATAAATGGCCCCGGAGGCGCTGCCGAATTACTTGACATTAAGCCCAACACCCTTCGAAGTAAAATAAAAAAACTGGGGATTCGGATAAATAAAAAAAGCTTGAAACGTAACCTATTGGCTAAAGGGTTGGATCGATAAATGTCAAAAGCACCGCTTTACAAATCCGGGCAATCTGCTCAAAGTCAAGAATGTCAATGGTGTCCCCCATCGTGTGCCCCACATACGGGGGACGCCAACCGGCGCTATCCGATAAGTTCAAAGCCGGAATATCTTCATACCAGAAAACAGCATGATCCGAGCCCATGGCGATGGAAAACTCTTGTTGGAGGCGCTCATAGGTGTAGGGGATGTGGAAGTATCCATAATGAAGATCCACGGATTCATGCTCACAATTTGCACTAAATACGTTTCCCAGTTTTTCACCCGGTCCATTGGTTGTATACAGGGCCCAATCACCAATATTTCGCGCCGTATCTATTTTATATGTCTGCATCGAATCATAGGTCAAACCCGGTGGCAGGATCTGTGTATTCTCTTCTTTTCGTGTTCTCCCGATTTCGTCCAGGCATATGGTGTATTTTATTTTTTTCCCCATTTTTTTTGCCTCCGTCATCCAGGCAGCACTCCCCATCAAGCCCGTTGTCCCGGGAATATAGACAACGTCTTTATATATTTCGTCTATATCCCGCAGATGTTCTAATACGGCCGCTGGTAAGCGTTCCGCCATCCGGTTTGTCGCTTGCGCCATCGCTTCCGGCCGTTTGAGGCCGGCTCTGCCGTCTTGATATAACCGCATGGTAAGCGCATCGTGTTCCTTCATTATTTTAGCAACCTGATAGGTTGTATACCGTTGCTTATCGTCCTTCAATCCAAGCCGTCCGGCACTGGCTCGAATGCTCGATTCAAAGATGGGGTTTCCCTCTTCCTGGGCCACTGCCACAAAACGAACCGTGGGGACGGCTTCCTTGCCATTTTTGGTTTGTTCTTCACTCAGAACTCTTGAAATTTCAAGCAGGACAGCAACACCTGCGGCGTTGTCATTCGCGCCGGGTGTGTTAAAGACCGTATCATAATGCGAAATGATAACCGCTGCCGACTGGTCCGGATCGCCAACCCACCCTTCAACATTATACATAGTCTCATCGAGGCCTTCCAAGTTGAATCCCTGCATGCGGGCATCTACACCATAGCTTTTAAACTGCCCATATATATACTCGGCCGCCGCTTTGAGTTGTTCGGGCGTATCCAGCACATGCCTGACGCCGATACCGGTCAGGTTCAACACATGCCGGTACATTTTTTCCGTATCAACTTTTTTTAACAGTTTATCAAGTGCCATATTTTCGGAATGCCTCCACTATTTCAGACCCAGAATCTCCCTGGATTCGGCAGGGGTTGCCACCGGCCGGTCCGCGATCTGCGCCAACTGTTTAACCCACGTGACCTGTTCCCAGTTTCCCTTGGCAAGCTCTTTGTCGGGCATTCGGATATTATCCTCCAGCCCGACACGGATATGACCACCGGTAATGGTCGCCAGCATGGCGATTTTCGTTTGCCAGGGGCCAACCCCGCATACGCTGTAGTTGGATCCTTCCGGGAGCATATTCACCAGACTCATATGCAGAAGCGGGTTATACGTCATGCCGCCAAGCACCCCATAGATGAGTTGAAAGTTCATGGGCAGGTCAAAATAGTCTTTCTGCTTGGCAACGATCATGGTGTTGTAGAGTCCGCCCGGATCAAAAATTTCAAATTCCGGTTTCACACCATTGTTTTTCATCTCCTCTGCAAAATAAGCCATGGTCTGGCAGGTGTCTTCATAGATGCTCTCGCCGTAGATTTCACCGGTTTTATGGTTGACCGCGCCAACGTTCATCGAATTGGTATTGAAACTCGCCATGTCCGGTTTCATATCGATAACGGGGGCAATCCGGTCTTCCGCCGTATCAAAGGGACTTCCGGTGCTCATGTTGATAATCAGTTCCGGACAGCGCTCCTTAATGGCACCGATGGTGTCTCGCAATCTCTGCACATCCATGGTGCCATTTCCCGTCTTGGACTCCTTGGCGTGGATATGAACAATCGAAGCCCCTTCGTTCATGGCAAGATATGCTTCCTCGGCAAACTCCGCCGGCTCGTAGGGTACGGCGGGGTTGGCCTCTTTTTTGGTTTGTCCCCCGGATAAGGCGACGGTAATGATTAATTTCTCAGTCATGGTGAGTCTCCTTTTGAAAAGCAACTGGGTGATTTAGCTCTTTCCGAATCAGGCCCCGGTCAAAGATACCGAGCGTCTGGGCTGGAAAAGATGTCATTTTTAAAATCAAGTCATAATTCATTTCAATAATCTGTTCCAAACAAGAATTTTTTATTGTTCCGTCCGATGCATTCGCTCTGAACGCATTTCGATCCGTCGGCGGATAATGTCCTGTCGGCGTTCATCGATGGGGAAACGCCACAGGATGATGGAAGATATGATATAAAAGATACTCGGAAGAATGCCCACTGCAATCCATATACCCATCATTGTTTCCGGGGCATGTACACGGGAAGCGGCATCGTAGCCAAACAGATCCACGATGAAAAACCCCAACCCGCCGCCAAGGCCGACGTTGGCTTTCACGATCATCGTAAACACGGCATAATACTGGCCGGTTCGGTTGCTGCCGGACTTGAGGATGTCATAGTCGATCACATCCGCCATCATCGCAGGTGGAACAATAAAGACCGCGGCCGCCAGGAAAAGCATGCAGATCCAGATGACCATAAACACCGGAAATACCGAAGGGCCCGGTCGCAGGAACATCAATGCAATTGACACAAAAACCGATAAAATGGTCCCCACCGCCAAGGCCCGGTGCCTGCTGATTTTATTCATGATTCGAAACCATACCGGTATGGCGAGAAGTTGGGTTATGGACATGGAAAGAAATATAATCGGAAACTTGTCGCCAATACCCAGGTAAGTATCGAAATAAAGAAATCCAAGGATTTGCTGCATACCGGATGCAAGCCCCACAAACAGAAAAGCTGCCGTAAAAATCAGAAATGGTTTACTCTTTTTAAAATCTCTAATCAGGTTGATAACAGAGCCTGTTTTTTTTACTGCCACCGCTTTTCCCTGGGGTGCAAAAACAACTGAAAAACAGACTGAAATGGGTAGCAGCACAATGAGTATCAGGGCCACAAGCTTCATTACCGCCGGTGTCATTTCATGGGTTTCGAATATGGGCAGCAAAGGCGCTACTGCGAACAACAACCCCCCTGCGGTTCCGAACGCTGCTCTAACAGAAACGACTTTTGACCGGATTCGATAATCCCGGGTGATTTCAGCCTGCCAGGACTGGTAGGGGATCTCGGACACCGTCAGAAACTGATAGAGCAGGATAAACCAAATCATGAAATACATGGGTTGAACGGTATCAGGCGGTAAAAACAGGTGATACACCGCAATAAGTGTCAGTCCATATCCTGCTATGATCCAAGGCTTGCGGTTACCCAGGGGTGTTCGGGTTCTATCCGACAAGAATCCAATGACCGGGTCACTTACGGCATCAAAAATACGCGACACCATCAACACCGAACCGATAAATGCCAAATCAAGTGCGTAGTATTTTGCATAAATCGTGGGCAGTATGCTGCCGACGGGGCCATAGAGCAACGACATCGCAAAGCTTGGCATTGCAAACGCAATGAGGCGTGGGGTGGTTAGTTTTGTTCCAGGTTCCAAATCCGGCCGGGCAACCGAGCGGTAGCCGGATTCGGATCCATTTACGGATGTTTTTATAATCATCTCTTGGCTCGTTATCGCCTCAACTTAAGCTGATCGATCGAGGCCTGTTCAGAGTTTAGAAAATTGAATTTTTCTTGCACGCCCTGAATTTACCAACAATCCTGTGACATCACCTCCCTTGTTTCGGGAAAATTTAAAAGAAGCACCATTTAGAAAAAGCACATCCTTGATCCCGGGTTTAAAGGGTCCCAAATAAGCGCCCTTGTGTTTTAGATAAAGTTGGCCGCTGTGAACCGACAAGCGGTAGAAAACTTGAATTTCCTCGCAATAATAGTCTCCGGTATATTCTGCGAGTTGATCTTTATCTAAAGATACCGGATCGAACTTCTCGAAGGTATCGGTCTCGCCGGTTTGCGTGACGATATGGGTCCGTGCCGGCTGGTTTCGTCCGGGTTCGTCAACCGCTACATGGATTCCCTCATCACCCACTTCAAAACGCATCTCACCCGTCGGTTTTAGCAGCATAATATTTCCACCGACTTCGACCCAAAAATTCCCTTCTTTTACAGACATCCGGCTGGTCATCCCGGAAGCCGGACTCCAGTAATCACCAGACAATGTCTGAAGTTGCTGCATTGAAACATCCTTGACTACCCGTGCAGGAACTTTCTGTTGAAACAGGTCTGAAAAAACAAGGTCAGCCACCTGTCTGATGAGAAATTCAGGCTGTATATTTCCCAAGTTGGCCAGACATATGATGGTAACCGCCTGCTCCGGAAAGTGGGTTAAATGAGCGCGAAATCCGATACCCTGGCCAGTATGACCGATGGTTTTCAAGCCCTGATACTGACCGTGAACCAGGCCGAATGCATAATTAATTTTTCTGCCGTTGTTCAGGATTCCGGGAGCGGTCATCTGCGCTGCAAAATCCTCCCCCCCAATTGTTGGATGATAAAAATTTCTGTCCCACAGGGAAAGATCTTTGATGGTGGTCATGACTCCGCCACCACCGATGGTTTCGACACCGCTTTGTGCGTGTTGAAATCCCCCGCCAACTCTTGGATCATAGGCGCCGGCGCTGTTTTTCACGATCAGCGTATGGTCATCGGAATATCTGGTGTCGGTCATGCCCAGCGGCGTAAATATTTTTTCCTCTGCAAACGCAACCAATGATTTCCCACTGACTCGACCAATAATCTCACCCAGGAGAAGGTATCCGGTATTACAGTAAAGATGAGCGCTTCCAGGCTGAAAGTTGAGCCCACGTTGGCGTGTGATGAGATCCAACGCGTAAGTATTGTCAATGACATTGTGAAGACATCTCTCTTTCAAGGTCCAAAGCTCAACATAACATTTCAGGCCACTGCAGTGATGAATCAGGTGCCGAATCGATATGGGATGCTCATATCGTGGTAATTCGGGAATGTACTGACGAATGTCGTCATCCAATGTCAGCTTTCCTGACTGCACGAGCAGTAAAATGCAAGCGGCGGTAAATTGTTTTGACACGGAAGCAATTGTAAACACCGTATTCGCCGTTATCGGAATACCGTGTTCGATGTTCGCCATACCATAGCCCCGGCTATAAATAAGTTCGCCTTTCTTGACAATGCCGATCGCACAACCAGGTGAATCCGGTTTGTCCCAATTCGAAAAAAGTGCGTCTATTTCTTTTGCTATTTTTACCGTCGTAATCATGTATTTTCCCCAGGGATAATTAAGCAC
>JAFDDL010000178.1 GCA_019310865.1 Deltaproteobacteria bacterium
GCTTAACGCGGCGCTGAACAATCGGCCTGGAGAGCGGGTGGAGCACCATACCATTCAGCTGACCTATCGGTATGCCCGGAAACAGAACACCCCTTTTGATTATGTGCAGCTGGTCTTTTTCCGCGACACCCGAACACCGCTTTTCTTCACGCTGCAGGCGGAAAGCGATGGTGCGGAATTTGTACAAACCCTTCGCGCCAAATACGGCCAACCTAAAACCATCGATTGGAAAAACGAAAGCGGCCGGTCGCTATACTGGGAATCCGGTGATGATCTTCTAATTGTCTCCATAACCAAAAACCGCATCGGCACACCGGAGTATTATTTCAGTATCTATTACACATCGAGCATTCAACGGTTGATTCACACGGAGCGGGCAGAACAGAGGCGTCTGCAGAAACCGGAAACGGCAACCGAGACTGTTTTCTAATGAAGGCAACCATCCAAATTGCCGTCCGCCGGCTAGTTTCGCACGTTCTGGCCAGTGGCGATCTGACCCTGACGTTCCACAGCACCCGACGAACCAATGAAGCCATACGCGCCCATCAGAAAATACAGCGATCCCGCCCGGCTGGTTACCTGTCTGAAGTGACCGTCACCCACCAGCACGAAACCCAAGATTTTATCCTGACCGTTGCCGGTCGAATTGACGGCGTGTATCATCCGGACCCGTCGGAAACCGGTGCACCCATCTACGTAGAAGAGATAAAAACCACAACCGGTGACCTGGATCGAATTCAAAAAACCGAAAACCCCCTTCACTGGGGTCAGGCCAAAGCGTACGCATATATGTACGCCCAGACACACGGTCTACCGCAAATCGATATTCACCTGACCTATTACCAGCTCGACACCCGAAAACAGACAACCTTGAAACAAACTGCTTCAGCGGAAACACTGGCCGCATTTTTTTCGGACCTTGTCGGTCAATACCTTCACTGGGCAGCCACCCTGGTTTCCTGGAGAAAAGCCCGTGACACCGGCCTGTTGGCGCTTTCCTTTCCCTATCCGACCTATCGGCCCGGCCAGCGATCCCTTGCCGTCAACGTGTATAACGCCATCCGCCAGGAGCGCCAGCTGATGGTTCAAGCGCCTACCGGCATCGGCAAAACCATGGCCACTCTGTTTCCGGCCGTCAAAGCCCTGGGCAAGGGATTTGTGGCAAAGATTTTTTACCTCACGGCGCGGACCACGGCCCGAACCGTTGCGGAAGCAGCCCTTCACGCGCTGCGCGGACAGGGAATGCGCATAAAATCCCTTACGTTGACCGCCAAGGATAAAATCTGTTTTGAACCGGATGCAGCTTGCAACGGAGTAGAATGCCCCTATGCCAAAGGATTTTATGACCGAATTCAGGATGCCGTTTCGAATCTGTTTTCCGGTGAAGACGCCTTTGGCCGTGACATGCTCATATCGGCGGCTCGAAAACACCAGGTATGTCCCTTCGAACTATCCCTGGAACTGGCCCGATGGGCGGATGTGGTGATCTGTGATTATAATTATGCATTTGATCCCCGTGTCTACCTGCGGCGATTTTTTCTCGAAAATCCGGATGCATACACCTTTCTGGTGGATGAAGCCCATAACCTGGTGGATCGATCCAGAGACATGTTTTCCGCCCAGCTTTTCAAAGAACCGGTCCTTGCCTTGCGACGCCACTTAAAGACCGATCAACCCGGCCTCTATGAAAGCCTGGGTCGGATAAACCATCAACTGGTAAAGCTGCGGAAAGAATGTGAGCTTGCCGGCGACACGCTCTCATGCGATCAGGCGCCCAAAGCGCTTTATGAAGCGGTCAGGCTATTTTTATTTAGCGCCGAGCGGTGGCTGATGAAAAACACGCCGGCATCTTTTCGGGAAGAACTGCTGGACTGTTATTTTACCATGAGCAGTTTTATCAGGATCTTCGAACAATACGACACGAGCTATACCACGGTGTTAGAAAAGCTAGGACCGGAGCTGCGGGTCAAACTGTTTTGCATGGATCCATCAGCACATCTGGCAGAAGCGCTCACACGGTGCCGATCCGCAATTTTTTTCTCCGCCACCTTAACGCCCCTGACGTATTTTCATCATCTGTTCGGATGCGATGATAGCGCCGGTCAAATGGTTCTCGACACACCCTTTCCACGGGAAAATTTCTGTCTGCTGATGGCAAATCGGATTTCGACCCGGTACCGGGACCGGCCTGAAAGCCTGCCCCGGGTTGCCGACGCCATTTTTGACATGGTCTCCCAAAGAAATGGCAACTACCTGATTTTTTTTCCATCCTATGCCTACCTGACAGCTGTGCACGACCAGCTGAACGCGCACCTGGATGGCATTGAACTGCTGGTTCAGACACCCGGCATGGACGAGGCTGCGCGGGATGCGTTCTTGGAAACGTTTTCACAAGAAAATGACCGCAGCCTGGTGGGATTTGTGGTCATGGGGGGTATCTTTGCCGAAGGCATCGATCTGGTGGGCGAGCGGCTTTCCGGCGCGGTGGTGGTGGGGGTCGGTCTGCCGGCCATTTGCGTTGAAAATGATTTGATCCGGGATTATTTCAACCGGACAGCCGATACCGGATTTGCATACGCCTATCTATATCCAGGCATGAACCGCGTGCTGCAGGCGGCCGGCCGTGTGATTCGAACGGAGTCGGATCGGGGCGTGGTGATGCTCATCGACGAACGCTTTGCCGGTGCCCAATACGCACCCTTGTTGCCGGATCACTGGCAGCCGGTGCGCGTCAATGGCACCCGCCAAATACAAGCCGCCCTTGTAAAATTCTGGGAGCCGACTCACCCCATCACTCGATAATAGACACCCGAGAGGGCCGCCCCGGCCAGAACAATCGCGGTCAAAGCGCCCAATCCCATTGCCAGAAACTTGTGCACAAATCGGTCCGCACTGCGTTCCCGATAGCCCAACAGATACCCCAGGACAATACCGCCGAGGATACCACCACCATGGCCCCAGTTATTGATGCCCGGTATCATAATCCCAAACAGAAAAAGGCCCATTACCCAGCCCATCACCTGCCGGTAGACAGCCTGGCCGTAGGCCCCCCCGCGGCTTTTGCCATAGTAAAGTGCAGCGCCGATCAGGGCGCAGATCGCGGCCGATGCGCCGATGGTCAGCGGCACCCCGGCCATGTACGAAACCCAGAATCCGAATGTCCCCCCAAGCGTATAGATGATCAGCATTCGGTTCGCCCCGTATTCATTGACGACGAAAGGGGCCAGATTTCGAAGAGCGATCATGTTAAACAGGATGTGAAGCAAGCCACCGTGGAGATAATTGGCGCTGATAAGCGACCACCAGCGATGGTATCGGTCGATGGGAATGGTGCCGGTCGCCCCAAGCAGTACCAGACTTTTATCATCCGGTGAAAGGGCCAGCAACGGGTTCCAACTCAACCCCATGGAACGCATATTTAGTATCAGGGAAAGCAGAAACATACCGATGTTGACAAAGATGATGAGTCGTATCAGTTGATCCATTTGCCCGAATCCGCGCCCGATGCGGCTGCTTTTCCGCTTTGATCCGGGATTCCGCATGCCGCAAAAGGGACATTGGGACGCCAAGCCGCTGATAATGCGCTTGCATCTGGGGCATAAAATAGCTTTTTTAGCCTGCTGCATTCATTTTTCCTATGGTCGGATTAACATGAGACTTAACGTCGGCCAGTAGGTAATGACCAGGACCGCGGCCAACAGCACCAGCATAAACGGCCAAGCCGCTCGGTACAGCCTGTCCACCGGCTGATTGAAGCAATAACTGGCAATGAACAGGTTCATTCCCACCGGCGGTGTGATGTAACCGATCTGCATGTTGGCAAGAAATATAATGCCCAAATGAACCGGGTCAATCCCGTAACTTGCCGCCACCGGTAAAATCAAGGGGACGATGATCAACAGGGCGGAAAAGATATCCAGAATCGCCCCAAGCCCCAGCAAAAAGAGGTTCAGGTACATGAGAAAACCGATCTTGCTGGTGACATGCTCCCGAATGAGCTCGAACAGCCGCATGGGCACTTCGGCATCGATGATGACATTTGTCAGGGCCAGCGAAGCGGCCAGGATCAGAATAATCCCGCCCACCATCACCATCGATTCCCGAACAACCCCCACCAGCGTTTTAAGATCGATTTCCTTATGGATAAATACCGCCACCACCACAACGTAGAGGGCGGTGACGGCCGCCGCCTCTGAAACCACGAAAATACCACCATAAATTCCCCCCAATACCACCAGCGGAAGCGGCAGTTCCCAGATGCCTTCCCGCAGGGCCCGAATGGCTACCCGGCCGGAAAAGCGCGTCAGCGGGATGGGGTGACGCCGGTTGGTCCACAGGCTCCAGGCACAAAGAAACAGAATCATCAACAGCGCTGGGAAAATGCCTGCCAGAAAAAGTCCATTGATGGTAACGGCCTGGCCGGCGCCCATCTGTTGCGCAATAATAGCGTAAAGAATCAGCGGCAAGGACGGGGGCAATAACAGACCCAGACTTCCGGAGCTTGTCACAAGCCCAAGGGAAAAAGATTCCCCGTAACCGTCCTGTTTGAGCGCCGGATAGAGCAGCGCACCCAGCGCCACAATGGTCACCCCCGAGGCTCCGGTAAAGGCCGTAAACAGGGCACAGGTAACAAACGCAACCACGGCAAGTCCTCCCGGCATCCAGCCCAGAAAAGCCCGTGTAAAATGGACCAGGCGCTGGGAGGCCCGGCTGTGTCCCAGGACATTGCCGGCAAAGGTGAAAAGCGGCAGCGCAACCAGCAGCGGGGTGTCTGCGATTCGATACAATTCCGCGGCAATGATCGAAAAATCAATGTCGGCATAACGAAAGCCCACCATGGCCACAGCCAGGATGACAACAAATAAGGGAGTACCGAACAGGGCGAGAAGGATCAGGGCGGCGGCGTTGATGAAGGCTGTCACGATTGCGCGGATATCCCTTTGAACAGGTTAATTGATGAAACCAAAAACCGAAGCGCCATCACGGCAAATCCAAAGGGGATGATCAGCTCGCATGCCCAGGCCGGCACCCGGGCAAAGGCCAGGGTCGTGAATTGGTATTCCATACTGACCAGCTTCCCGCCATAATAAGCCGTTGCGATGCACACGCCCGCAGAGAAAAGCCGAATCATCACACCGGTAATCAAACCGATTTTTTTTGATAAATAGCGTGAAATCAAGTCGATGCGAATGTGTCGATCCTGCCGGGTTGCCACCATGGCCCCCAGCAGACCAGTCCAAAGGACCAGCAATCGAACCAGGCTATCGCCCCAAACAATACCGAAGCCGAAAAAGGTACGCAGAATAATCTGGGTGATCGCCATGCCGATCATGCCCAAAAACAGCATCAGAAGTAAAAAATCTTCCAGTTGCTTAAATCCGTTCTGTATCTGTTTTATCAAACCGGGATTATCCTCAATATAAGGTTTGGATATGGGCAATTTTTATTCAGACTGTTTTATCGGTTGTTGCTGCCGAAAATCCGCCAGATGTTTGTCCATTATAGAGACGATCTGCTTGGACAATTTATCCCGTTTGATGAGCCGGTCAGCAACGGTGGCGGCTGTGGCCTGCCATTGGGTCAGGGCTTGCTCGGAAGGACAGATAAATTCGATACCCTGTGACTTCATGGCCACCAGAGCCTTACCATTATCCACACGATTTCGCTCCTGTATTTTGGCGAATGCATGGTTCATCACCTCACGGACAACAACCTGGTGCTCAGGACGAATTTTTGAAAAAGCCTTATGGTCCACCGCCAGAAAACCATAAGAATAGAGCAGCGGGGTGTCCGTGACATATTTCACTTGCGTATGCCATTGAAGGGCGATGGCCACCACGGGCGGCGATGCGATGGTGTTGATGATACCGGTCTGCATACCCGTTCTGACATCGGCAATGGACAGGGGAATCGGCTTCACACCAAAGGCCTGAACCGTCTCCAGCGATGCAACGTCATTATCAGGCACCCACATCTTTTGCCGTCGGAAATCCTCAATGGTCTGAATCGGATTTCTGCTCATCACATAGGCAAACCCGCCGCCGGCCATGCCGAGAACCACCAGGCCGTTTTGCGCCAACCCCTCGACGATGATGGCATCCATGTGCCCGCGAACATAATCGACCTCTTCAAACGAGCGAAAAGCGATGGGCAGGGTGTATACCTGGTTGTCAGGGTAAACCCCGGACAGACTACCGGAAATCACAGCGCCGCCCTGGAGCTGTCCCAATCGGATTTTCCGCAGCACAGCCTTGTCATCGCCCATCACACCGCCGGGGTAAAATTTAAACCGGACCTGATTGCCCGTACGTTCGGCAATTTCCTTGCCACCGGCTCGCATCTCCTTCATCCAGAAGGAACCTTCCGGCGATAGGGTGGCGATCTTGATCACAGCCGCCCGTGCCGGCTCGGCGCACAGAGCCAACACCATCAGCGCACATATTAAACCGACTTTAAGTATTCGCACCATCCCTCCAGTTAAGTGCCCATCCATTTAAAAATAATCATTCGCACTTTCCAGCAATACCCGCGCCTGTCGCTGGGCCGACATGTTCACCAACACATATCCGGTAACGTCGGGATCGGCGTCAATTACCTCATTGAGGAGTTTGTCGTGCAGGTCACGGTCAAACACCAGGCGCGCATAAAACTGAGCATAAAGCACATGAATCATGAGATTCTGATTTCCCGACAGTAATATTGCCTGCTCAAAATGTTTCCGACCCTCTTCCGGTTTTCCACCCGCAGCAGGTGGTATCAGAGAGGCAAAAACGCCCAAATAGATGTGGGGCCCCCCGTCATCAAAGGCCCCGTCCAAGACCAAAACCCGCTCCATAATAAATTGGACCCGGGGTATTTCACCAATCGCCTGCCAGTCATCCTGGCGAACCTGAATAAAAGATGCCCATGCCGCGCCCAGAGCGTACAATGCCGGCAAATCCTGCCTGTCCATTCGGTCTATGATGACCGTAAAGGCTTCGAAATGAATCGTTTTCATATCACAGGCATTGCTACGACGGATGCACAAGGCCTGGCGGGCATATTCAAAAGCCTTTTGCGTCAGTCTCCGGGCTCGCTCAGGTTCCGTGACAAAAGCAGTGGCATATTGGCTGTATAGCTTCGATGCGGTAATGAGCAGCGACTCGTTGGCCGGATCATTAACCAGCAATCCGTCGATCATAAGAAGGTACGCAGCCCCGCCGGTTTCCACTGTCGCCAGATCGTTATTATTTGTAATGGCCTGTGACAGG
>JAFDDL010000179.1 GCA_019310865.1 Deltaproteobacteria bacterium
AATCATGCTGAATTGGCAGGCCTTCACACATTCAGCCTCCCCGGTACATTTTTTAAGGTCCACCACCCGAGCACCGGTTTTCGTGTCCACATAAATGGCGTTTTCCGGGCAGGCATCCATGCATTCCGGTGATGGGCAGTGACGGCAAAAATGGTTTTCACTAAATTCGCCCAATGTCACCGGGGCCAGAGGCTGGGGCCAACCGGGCGCATTGGCTGACAATGCGCTCACACCGACAAATTGAAGGAGAGGCCGTATGATGACCCGGTTGCGATTGGTCACGGGATTGGCGTCTCCTTCATGGTATTGGGCACAGGCGATCTCACAGTACCGGCAGCTCGCGCATTTTTTCTCATCGAATCTCAGCTCCAGCTTCACAGGATCCAGCGCACAATTATCCCCCCGCCGTTGCGCAGCGAATGCCAGGCTTCCCGTGTCCTTTAAACAAAAGATCCCGGCCGCAAACGCCCCGGTCATTTTCACTGTTCTTTGGACAAAATGTCTGCGCGACAGCAAAACCTTGTTTTCCGCCCCCGCTTTGCCGGGCAGTTTTCCTTTCTCATTGGTTTTAATCATAATACGCTCCCTTGTAATCGTCTTGCCGTGTAAAATTGATCTGTTATGAAAGAAGATTTGTTCTTCAGCCATTATTCAGCCGGAGACTTTACCGTAACGTTGACTTTTGAGTAGGCATTAATCTGCGTACCTGTAATCGTGGCTTCACCCGGCGCGACGCCGGCCACTTCGCCAAAGTCATTGATGGGTGCAATAGCGGCGTCGGAAGACGCCCAGCTGACGACCTGATCTTCGAAAAGATCCCCCTTTTCATCCAGCACCTTGGAATCGAGCTGTACTTTTTCACCGACGGTGATGTTGAGTTCGGCAGGTTCGATTTCAATCGAAGATCGAATGGCAACTTTGCACTGAACCACCGCCTTTTCGCCGTTTTCCGAAACGATGGAAATAATGGTGTTGCCTGTTCCCACGGCGGTAATGAGACCGGTGTCGGAAATTGATGCAACTTTTCCATTGGAACTGGTAAAGGCAAGCGTTGCATCGGGAATGGGTTTGTTTTCCTTGTCGAGGGGCGCGAATTTTATTTGACGGGTTTCGCCGGCACTTGTCAGCTCCACAGATTTAGGCTCGGCATGGATCCAGCTGACCTCTCGTGAGCACCCGATGAAAATGCACATGATTATTAGGGATAAAAGCGCTAGCCATGAAAACCGATTGTACTTCCCTTTAATCATCATATTGAGGCTCCTTAATAAAAGCTTATTGGGAAAGAGCCGATCGCCCACCCGGGGTTGGGTGACATCAAGTCTCTTTCGTCGCAACTATTTAATGACAGAGAAGAGAAAAAGCCCCTGCCCGCTTGATAAAATCGGGGGCGGGAGAGGCTTTTCTCCGATACTTCCCGGCTATTTGGCCTTTCTGGACAGAAATCGGACGTCCGAATATTCCGCATTCATCCATTCCGGATTCCGGTGGCCCTTAAAGTCCAGAATCGTCCGATGGCGATTGATATGATCGACGATGTCGATCAGGTCTTCCATGATCCCCTTGCCTTCCTGGGACAAGTTATAATCCCGTACCCAGGATCGCCACAGCCTTCCGGCCTGATCGTACAGATCCGTCTGTAGCTGCAGCCCGGTTTCATTGTCAAAGGTAATGATACGTTTGCTGTAGAGGTATGCCGGATCCTTGCTCTTCACCTCGAGAATCGTTACGGGCCGACGCTGCCAGGATCCGAAGTTGAGATAGACCTGATCGCCGGACTCATCCACATTATGAGCGGTATAGCCGGCCGAAGCCCTGTCATCCGGCCAGTTGTAATCGATAAAGGTGGGAAGCAGCATTTCCGTTTTGCGGATGATTTTATATTCATTCGGGAAATCGGTTGCTGACAGTTTCTGCCAGAAAATATTGTAGTCATCCCACGTGAGATCCGACCCGAAAAGTGGATCCTGGGTATCGCGCCCGGACAACCGTCGAATTCTGCGCATGGAGGGAATGTAGAGCAGAAATTCATCCGGGTTCTCCGCTTTCAGGTACCGTTTACGGACATAGGCCGTACCGGAAAGGTCTCTGGGATAAACAAAGGTCCCGGACACCACGTACATGATTTCCTGGGGGTTCGGTTCAATATCTTCCCCACGCCAATCCGTGCAGCCCTTGTACCGAAGCACATTCAGGTGCTGCCGAAGCTCTCTTTCGGGTTTGTTTTTCGCGTTGTAGAGGCGCAGGCGCATGGGACGCATGGCGAACGTGTCGCCCAGATAAACGTTGTCCGCCAGCTGGATCAGCTCGACGCCGTTTTTGGGATGGATAAACGGGAATCCCCCCTGATACCCCTCCAGGGAGATACCGTCCGCAGCGAATTTAATTGTCTTGGCCGTTTCCAGTGATTTTTCAAGGTAGCCCCTGGAGCAGTGGTATTGATTGGTTTCAGCAACCTTGATGGGAGCAAGCGGTGCGTAGGAATTGGGATCCAGCCGATCGTAGAGGCTTTTGGGCAAAAGCTTATCCAAATCGGGGATCTGTTTGTAGTTGCCGGCATCGATTACCATTCCCGGCTTGATTCCCGGCGCCACCTTGCCGACGACATCAGGCGCCTTGAATCCCACCATTTTTTCCCAATCTGCGGCCAGCTGGGCGTCTTTGCTTTCCCATGCAAATCCTGTGGATGCTGCCAGAACCATCAGGCAGAGCACGGTAAAAGACATCATGCTTTTCAATGTCCTGTGTTGCAGCTTAATTTTCATTTAATGGCCCTCCGTTATAACGTTCGATTAAAGGTCGATGTTGCTCCCGCCTCTTATAAAAAAGGCGGTTAGAACTGGTACTCGATTCTGACTGCAATTTCATCCCGGTCTCGATACAGGCCGAAAGACTGCTGGAACGGCCCGTGCGCGTTGAGCCATCTGAGCATCGGCCGCCAGTGGTTGCCGATCTTATAGCCCACTTCCACAATGGACCAGTACGCATCGGTGTGAAAATCATGGACGTAGAGAATACTCGGCACCAGCCGTTCGTTCATGTATTCGGTTCTCAGCAGAAGACTCGCATAGAAATGGTCCTCGGGGATCGTCCAGGTGGGGTAAGGAGACGCATCGGGTGCGATACTGATTTTTGTTCCCGTCACATCGACACCACTCGGATAATCCAAAGTGTGGATATGGAAGAACTGGCCGCTGGTAAAGACATTCTTTCTTGAGTTGATCCACTTCCATCGAAGCGGCCAGTCAAACCCGATCATATATCGAAACTGATCCTTCGTGACGATTTTATTGATGTTTGACGGTGGTGCCTGGGGTACAGGGCCGGGAAGAAGCTCAGTGGAGTTCATTTCCTGATCGAAACTGTAAAGAGATTCGAACCGGATCACCGGATTCGTCGTGGTCTTGAAGAGTCTTCCAAGGGGGCGCATTTCACGATTGAATGTAAAGCCCGCATAAGTAACCCTCGGGTAGACCAGATCGGCGTATACCGCCAGGGGTACGGGTGCAAGCGGGGTCATCGCACCGTCCGGGTGGTAATTAATCTCTTTGAATTTAAAAAGATGCTCCGGTGCGCGACCATGCCAGAAATTCAACGTCATAAATGCCTGGTTGTAGCTGAATGCCATCCGAGCACCGAATTCGGAATTGCTGAGGTCCTGGTCGGGATATTCGTAATTGAAAGCAAATGGGACACCTCGCCCTGCCGGAGTGGGCACCGTCCAAACGCCGCCTGAATTCGGAAGCCCCGTGGGGGGATCGACCGGATTGCCAAACTTGTGCGAATCCACGAAAGCCGGAAGCTGGAGCTGCTTTCTCTCCTGAATGTCCCCCGGATTCCAGAGAAATTGAAGGGCGATGTCGGTGACGTTGCCAACGGGCTGCGGATAATATTCAGCCTTTACCAACCATTTGGGGATACGCATTTCACTATAGCCCTGGGTGTCATAAAAAGGGCTCCGCCGCATGTCCAGAGGGTTGACGACGTCCATCAGGCGTAATCCGTCTGATTCCCCCCATCCGATCTGCTGACGCCCCACACGGATTTGAAATTTCGAAGAATTATAGGTGATATACACCTCTCTTACGATATCCTCGAATTTTGAAAAAAACTCATGCTCGTCTTTAGCGCCTTCGAAGAATTTATTAAAATGATCGTCTCCATCATGGATGGTGTAGATCCAGTCCCCCCAAAGGCGAAATATACCTCTGACTTCGAGACTGCGGGAAAATTCCGCACTTATATCCGTGTAAAACATGGAATAGGCGGACTGGAGGCCGCCCTGGTTCGTGGGGCTGTCATTATTTGTGTTGAAGGAAAATTCCTGGCGGATGAATCCGTCCACCATGATTTCCTGACCGCCCACGTTGTAAAAGCCTGCCGTGGAATGGCTCGCGAGTCCCAATGTCATAACAACGCCAGCCAAAACGAGAATTAACCATCGGTTCCTATCCATTGTTTACCCTCCTATGCCCTTTTAAAGTATGAGCTGCAAGATATCGATCCGAAAAAATGCTTTCCGTCTCACCCCCTTTCAAATCCGGAAGCCGACAGTCCCCAGTCGACAGTCGCGGATGGGTATTGATTTTAAATTTTGACTATTCGGTCCCAGTATCCAGATGGCACACCTTATCCTTGGAAGGGCACCATATGAATCTGGGTTTTAATCGATAAATCAGCGCCGGATGAAGCGTCAAGGCTGCCAGCATGTTAAAGCCGAGCAGAAGCGACAGCAGAAGCCCCATCTGGGCCTGGAATTTCAGGTCCGACAGATAGTACCAGGCCAGAAGCGGCAGGATCAACGACAGGGCGGTAAACACAACGCCTTTGGTTGCCGTCTGGGCGGTGATTCCCACGGAAAGCGTCCAGTTTCCGTCGTTTTTAATCATCTCTTCACGCATTCGTGAAAAGATGAACAGAAAGAAATTGACCCCCACACCGACACCCACTGCAGAGCAGGGCAGCGTGTTGATGGTAAAACCGATCCCGGCGTAAGACATGTAGGCAAAGGCCAGCAGGTTGGCCAGCAGGAGCGGAATGACCACCAGGATGCCTGCCATGATGGAACGATAGGCGATGACGCACATGAGGAAAATGGCGCCCAGAACAAGCGCGTCCACCTTTGCATGAAGACCGGCAATTTCTTCATTGAGTGCCGTTTCCATGCCGATAACGCCGCCGGCCAGAAGAAATTCACCGACCTCTATGCGTTTCGGATAGATTTCGAAGAACTTCTTCATATGGGTCCGGATCCGGTGAATGGTTTCTTCGGTATGGTCCTTGAAAAACATCAGGATGTTCGAGTTGTAAAATTTGGGATCGGCGTATCGATCCAGGTCCCCGGGATTGCTCTTGGATTGGAAAAGAAAGATCATGCTCGAGGCAAGGGCCTCATCGTCGGGGATGAACTCCCAGAGCGGACTGCTGTCATGCATCTCCTTGTTCAGCTTTCGCACGATATGCCCCATGGAAGCCGACCCGCCGTAAACATCGGGCATGTTCCTGGCCATGTACTTATCCAGGGCTTCAAAGGTCTGGAGCACTTTGGGGTTCTTGGATGCGAACTCTTCGGTCCCCCGGAAAAACACCATGTAGTTGTCTGCACCGGCCTTCTTGAAGCGCCGGTTGATTTCAGCGTAGTCCTTGTTATACACCGAGTCCGGCCATAAAATTGCCGAGCCCGGTGTGGGGTCGCCGATGGGTACTTTGGGAATTCTGTAGATACTGAAGGCGTAGAGCAGAATAAAAACGATGATGATGACAACGCCGGTTCTGCCCATTGCATAGGCGGCGAGTTTGAAGTTGATTCGGTCAAGAAGTCCGGTTTTTTTCTTTACACCCAGCTCGGCACTGAAATTTGCCAGGCGAGACTCTGACGGGTTCGGCAGGTAGGAGCAGAGAATGGGTGCAAACAGACCGGCAAGGATAAATATGGTTGCCATCCAGATCGTTAATGCAATGGCAAGCTGCTGCATCAGAAGGATGCCGATTAGATAACACACGGCAAAACCGGCCATATCCGTCAGAATCGCCGCAAACCCGGGAACGAAAAGAAATCCCATTGTTCGCGCCGCCGCAAGATCCCGGTCCCCATCGCAGATCGTCAATTCTTCGAAATAGCGCTGGGTCATCTGAATGGCCTGCCCAAGTGCCCGGGCGCCCACCAGAAAGACGAGGACAAACAGAAGCGGGGAAAGATTGACCCGGACCAGCCCCAGCACCCCCAATCCCCAGATTGCAGAGAGAAACGCGATTACGGCAGGAACCAGGGTCCCCTGCCACATTCTGAAAACCAGGAATAAAAATACTATCAGAATTCCGATGCTGACGGTAAAAATGGTCATCATCTGCGGGCGATAGCTGTAGAGCCATCCCAGCAGCACGGGTTTTCCGATCATGTGAATGCTCGTATTGGCATCCTCATATTTATCCTTGATCTCCATGAAAAACGTAAACAGTCGGTCGTAATCGATCCCCTCTTTCATCTCAGCGATGATCAAGGTGGCGTTGCCTTCGTCGTTTACGAGGACGTCTTTAAATAGCGGACTGGTAAAGATATTTTCCCGCAGGTAATCGAGTTCTTCCTCGGTTTCGGGGATTTTTGGCCACATGAGGCCGTCCATGATAACCCTGCCTCCGGAATACCCTCTGATATATTTCATTTTCCGCTGTGATATGGAGGCCGTCAGGAGGGAAAGCGCTTCGTCCCGGAAGGTGATTTCGTCTGTAACGCCCTTGATTTTCTTTAAAAATTCCGTATTGAAAATATCGCCTTCCTTGACCTTCATCTCAACCAGAATGGTGCTGGCACCGCCGAATTGAGACCCGAACTCCTTATGAAGTTTGACAAAGGGATGGCCGAAAGGAAACATATCTTCCAGGACCACATTCACAGACATAATGGAAATGCCGTATATAAACAGTCCTGTCAGTATCGGACCGACAATCAGCATCAGGAGCCATTTTAATTGAACAACTTTTTTTGCCCATGAGGGTGCATCTGGCGTCATAATGTTCCCTTCCTTCTTCTATTTATTAATACTTCGCTTCAGTCCATTCGTTTCCATTATTATCACTTTTAAAGACCCTTCCGTTCTCACCCACCATCCATACCGTTTGAGAGTTGATGAATGTCACATCTTTAAGCCATATATATTTTATCTCATTATCGAAGGTGCAAC
>JAFDDL010000747.1 GCA_019310865.1 Deltaproteobacteria bacterium
GCCGGTGGCAGAATTGAAATATCCGGAATCCAGGGGTACGCAAACCACCCGGGACCCTTGGTTTTTATTGCCAATCACATGAGTATGCTCGATACCTTCGCGCTGCCGTCTTTGATCCTTCCCTTTCATCGGATCTCCTATGTGATAAAGGAAGATTTGCTCGATTACCCGGTATTTGGCGCCATTATGCGGGCCGTGAACCCCATTGCAGTCGCCCGTAAAAACCCGAGAAGAGATCTAAAGACCGTTCTTGATGTGGGGCGCAAAAAACTGGCTGACAACTGCTCGGTGATCATTTTTCCCCAGGCCACTCGAAGTGCCCAGTTCAATCCTGCTATGTTCAACTCACTGGGTGTGAAATTGGCTCGAAAGGCCGGGGTTCCGGTTGTGCCGGTGGCGCTCAAGACCGATTTTCAGCAAAATGGACGCCTTATCAAAGAGGCGGGTGTGATCAAACCCCAAAATACCATTCACATTCATTTTGGTGATCCCATCGCCGTGGCGGGATCCGGCCAGGAGACTCACCGGGAGATCGTCTCATTTATCCGAAGGCATCTAACCAATTGGGGTGCTGTTATTCCGTCTGATCCGATGTGATAATGGGAAGGTAAATTTGTCGATTCTCTGGGTCGGGTTGTTCAGAGAATTAACGAATTTTTCATTGTTTAGCGGCGTGTGCTGTGGTAAAATTTATTTTGTAGGTGTCGCTCTGGCGTTGATGATTTAGATAATGTCCGTCCAATTCCGGATGGACACTGGTAACGATTTAAACATCCGAAAGGGGGTAAGGGATATGAGAGTCAAATTAGACCGAATACTCTGTACAACGGATTTTTCAGGCTTTTCTAATTACACCATTCCTTACGGTGTTGCTCTGGCCAAGGAGTATGGTTCAAAACTCTTTGTCTGCCACGTTATCGAGCTGCCCTTTGCGGCCATGTACGGGGAAGTGCAGCTTGATCCCATCGAGCAGCAGAACCGCATCGAGCAGCAGAACCGCATGGTGAACTATGCCCATGAGCAGCTATCCAAACTGTTCGAGAAGGAAGCCGTCGAGTGGGAACCCGTGGTAACCATCGGGCATACATCCGATGAAATCGCGCGTCTGATTGAAAAAGAGCATATGAATCTGGTGATTTCCGCCACCCACGGTAGATCCGGGCTTAAACGACTACTTCTGGGTTCCGTAACCGAGCGGTTGATGCGAACCGTTTCCTGCCCGTTGTTGATTGTCCATGGAAAAGAAAGCGGCGATTTGGCATTGCCCACCGAGGTGTTTAAGCTAAAGCGAATCCTGGTGGGGCATGATTTTTCAGAAGATTCCGACATGGCGCTCAAGTACGCGCTGAGCATGGCCCAGGAGTTCGAGGCCGAACTCCATCTTGCCCACGTTGTTGAACCGCCGGTGTATCAGGACATTCTGACGGCCAACGGGTCTTCAGTACCGGCATCGGAACAATCCAGAATGTCGCAACTCATTGATAAGCTCAAGCAGATGATACCGGAAGAGGCCAGAAACTGGTGTGCCGTGGCGCCGACACTGCTCGAAGGAAAGGCAGACGAGGCGTTAACGCGATATGCGGATCAAAATGATATCGACTTGATCGCGTTGGGGGTCCGGGGACACGGATTGGTTGAGACGCTTTTCGTGGGATCCACAACCGATCGGGTGGCCAGACGAGCATCCTGCCCGGTTTTGTCTGTTCGGGCAGAAGCGAATTAATGTCTATTGCAGCATAAAATTCAGATAGTTACACAGAAAAAATAAAAACCACGATTAAGGTGATAAATTATGACAGCGGCAAAAAATATAGAAGAACATATACAACAGCAACGAGTCGCTCTGGCATCGAATCCGGAATGCGGTACCACTTCTTACAATCTGGGGGTGGCGTTGTACAGCCAGAAGAAGGTTGCAGAGGCGGAAAAAGCATTTCTGGATGCCATTGAGTGCAGTCCCAGTCTGGCGGAAGCCTACGTTCAGCTTGGGGGGATTCGGCTGCAGCGCGGCGACCTGGATGGCTGTCTCGATTGGAATCAACGGGCCGTTAAAGCCCGTCCCGGTTTTTCCGAAGGTCATGGAAATATCGGTTTTGTGCAGCTTCAAAAGGGAAACGTCGATGAGGCAATTAAATCCCTAGAGCGGGCGGTTGCCTTTAACTTCAGATACATCCAGGCGCTGACCACACTGGCCAACGCATATCTGATCAAAGGGCGAATCGATGACAGTATTGAGGCCAACTTGAAGGCGGTTGATATTGAGCCCAATTTTGCCGTTGCGCACAATAATTTGGCCATTGCCTATCTGGAAAAAGGCGACGATCCCAAAGCCCTTGAACATTGCAAGAAAGCGCTGTCTCTCGGCTATGAAGTGGCGCCTGAAATCGTTAAGGAGATAAAGTCTCATTCACAAGACGATACCGGGGCTGATTAGCGATTCGATGCCGGAATTTACTTTCGCCCTGGGCAACGCAGCGCGTTGCGTTTCACCCGGAACGCGACTCTGGGACAGCCCCCTTCCATCCGATCGACATCATTTCCAGGCCCGACAGGAAGCTCGGTCCGGCTTGACCCATAAAG
>JAFDDL010000748.1 GCA_019310865.1 Deltaproteobacteria bacterium
ACAAAATCAGCGAGGACATAAAGGATATGAGAAAGCTTATCGCAATCGAATTATCATTGTTGATTGGCATGGGTATGGTCCTGGCGAGTTTAGGCGTTCAAGCCGGTTCCGAAGCCTATGCCGCAGCAAGTGTTCCCCCCGGCCTGAAAGCGGATTACTGCACTCCGGCGCTACGGGCCGGAGTGGAGCAGTTAAAGCGCGATGTTGCGCGCGAAGCGTCTAACGAAGAGAACGTCCGGCAACGCGTTTCGGTGTTATGGGATTGGGCAAACGCCCGGTCGCTGGCCGGCTTCGAGATCGAACCAAATCTTCCCGCTGTGGTAACCTATGCCCGAATCGGGCAAACGAAGAACGAGATAACAGACCGGATCAAGAAACCCTCGCTTGTTAATCGCTTCAAGAAATACTTCATGCGGAAAATGCAGAGAAAATTCATCCTGTGGAAGATTGATTTTGGCGTGAAGGATATGCAGATGCGGGAACAGGATCCGGAAATTTTCGGCCATGTTGCCGCCAAGCCCCTAACACTTACCGCCGCCGCCTACCATACCATCGAACAAACATGGACGGTTGGCTCCCGGGACCTTGAACCCGGCGCATCCATCATGTTGGGCATGCACACCAACTCCCTGATGACTAAATACCAGGCCGATGACCCGGCGGCCGACAACTATGTTTCGGTACGCTGCTCGAATCCTTCGGCCCAATTCAAGGTTACCTCACGGCTGAGATTCGGTATCCTGGGAGGAGACCATAAAGGATTCAAAAAAAACCTTGTATTTGAACTGGCAGAGGGGCGCTTGACCCGGGGAGACACCCTTACCGTCATATATGGTGACAAAAGCGGAGGATCCCGGGGATTTCGGGTTCACACCGTCACCAACGATGCATATCCCTTACCGCTCTTTGTTGCGTTCGGTGACGAAGACGCCCCGCTTTTGTTCAAGCTCAGAAAGGTGGGAATGGAGCATCTTTTGGATCTGGTGCCCTTCACGGTGCTTGGAACCCAAGTGGTCGGCGTCAAGGGATTTGCGCCATCCGTCGTTGGGGTTGGCGAGCCCTTCGAGGTATCCGTACGATCCGAGGACAGGTACTATAACCGGGCCGGCGGACCGATTCCCGGATACAAGGTGTTCCTGAATAAAAAAGAAATCGGGGAAATCAAAGCCGGAACCGATGCCATCACCGTGAAGGACATGACGATCGGCGCACCGGGTGTCTACCGGTTCACCTTTCAGTCCGTGGACGGCACCATTTCCGGTGACAGCAATCCCATCTGGGTCAGAGAAAATCCGGTCAACCGGATATACTGGGGTGATACCCATGGGCATTGCGGCTATTCCGAAGCCGTCGGTAGCCCCGAGGGCTATTATCGTTTTGGCCGGGATGATGCGCGGCTGGATTTTTTAACCCTTTCAGAGCACGATATCTGGCTGGACGACGGTGAGTGGAAGACGCTCAAGTCCATCGTCAAAGCGTTTAATGAGGAAGGAAAATTTATAACATATGCCGGGTATGAATGGACCAGTCCCTATCCCCTGGGCGGCCACCATAACGTCCTTTTCCGCACGCCTGACAACCGGAAAAGAATACCGCTTCAGGATTACAGCAACAAGGAAGCGTTTTATGAGGGGCTGCGGGCCCATCACGCGCCCGAGGATGTGTTGATTATACCCCATGCCCATAATCCCAGAATGTTCCTGAAGCAGGGGCACCGGATCGGATTTGTGGGGGCTTCGGACGATCATCAGAGCCATCCCGGATACGCGGCCATGAATTTGAGAATGTTCTATAACCAGGGCGGATTGGCCGGGGTCATCGCCCCCCGGAAAACCACGGATGTTCTTTTTGACGCCATGCGAAACCTGTCGGTTTACGCAACTTCCGGAGAGCGAATGATTCTGGATGTGGCTGTAAACGGTGCATCCATGGGCACCCGGATTCCGTTGTCGTCCCCAAACACCATAAAGGGTCGGGTCATGGGAACCGACGCCATCGACACGATTGCCGTGGTGAAGAACGATAAAATTATCTGGGAAAAGGACTTCAGAACCCGGCCGACTTTCAATCAGGAAGAAAATACGGTTGTGGACGTCGATTTTTTTTCGCGCTCCAATCCAGTGGATTTTATTTACGACACGCCCAGGCAGGCCCGGGTGTGGAAGGGAGCCCTTACGGTTGAAGGTGCGACGCTGGATTCGTATTCGTTGGACCTCATTCATCCATACGCGGAACCGGTGTATCTTGATTCAAACAATGCAAACCGCCTGGTATTCACAACCCATAGCCGGGGAAAGATCCGGACCATACAGTTGAAACTGGCCGGGGTAACGCCGGACACCCGAATCAATGTAACCCTCGACGAATCGATGGAAAACAATCGAAACAAACCGCTTTTTCGAAAACCGAAAAAATTGCCGCCTGCGGAATTCGCCTTGAATTTTAGCGATCTGAAAAAGGGCAGGCTGGTTCACGATCTGGTGGTGGACCCGTACTACACGGATTCTGTTTCCCTGCGGCTGGTGGCGGCCGATGCCCCCTTGGATCGACATTTCGCGTTCACCGATGACAGCAAAGCCCAGGAAGGCGACTATTACTATGTCAAAGTGAGACAGGCCAACGGTGGTATGGCGTGGTCGAGTCCCGTTTGGATCGAATAAAGAAAGGTATATCGCGTCATTTTGCATTTAGGGTTCTGCGCGAGCCCTTAGGAGGCATCATGCGACGGTCGTCATGGATTATAATTTCGATTATCTGTCTTCTCATGGTATATACCGACCTCTCATGGGCCCATGGCACGCAGGAAAACGACAGTGACTTTGTAAAGCTGATAAGCGGTGTTTTCAGCCCGGAAAACAGCCCCCTGTATATTGCGATTATTTTCATTTTTTCCTTTTTTCTCGGTGCGGTTCACGCATTGACGCCGGGGCATGGAAAGACGATTGTTTCCGCCTATATGCTCGGAACGCGGGGGACTGTCAAAGATGCCGTTACGCTGGGCATCACGGTCACAATAACCCACATGTTCAGCGTGATCATCCTGGGAATAATCCTTGCGGTGACATCTCGTTATGTGATGCCGGAAAAGTTAACTGGAATACTTGGCGCCGTATCCGGTGTCATTATTCTGGCCATAGGGATTGGCATGCTGTTAAACCGGCTGAAAAACAAAGGCCGACACCACCCGCACGAACATGGACACGACCACCCGGATGGGCATACCCATGATGATCATCACTTGCA
>JAFDDL010000180.1 GCA_019310865.1 Deltaproteobacteria bacterium
TACAAAATCGCTGAAAACGTCAACCAGGCCGCCACCCAGCGCGGTTTGAAACTGGGCTCAATCAATCCGAATTATTTTTTAAAAGGATCGTATCGCGGCAGTCTTTCTGCGTTGGAAAAAGAGACAACAACCCAATATATTGAACAAACCGTATTAGCCGGAAAAATTGCCAAAGCGCTCGGCGTCGGGGTTGTCGCGCTTTGGCTGCCGGATGGTTCCAACTATCCGGGTCAGGTTGAACTGCGCAAAGCGATAGACACAACCAAACGAAGTCTTGCAGATATTTCCAATCAAATAGACAGACAGGTTAAAGTCCTGATCGAGTATAAAGTATTTGAGCCCGGCACATACAGCACCGTTCTGGCCGACTGGGGCTCCGCGTATCTGATGGCAAAGGCATTCGGCCCCAACGCCGGTGTGTTGGTCGATATGGGTCATCACCATCATACTGCTAATATCGAACAAATCGTTGCCCGGTTGGCCGAAGACGGGATGCATGGTGGATTTCATTTTAATACCCGCTATGCCGCCGATGACGATCACGCGGTGGAGCCGAATCCGGAAATGGCCAGAATCTTTTATGAACTGTTAAGATGTGGTGTCATCGCCAACAGCCAACCGGAAAAGAACTGGGAATACATGATTGATCAGTGCAGCGGCCGTGAAAACCGTATGCATGCCGTTATCCATTCCATAGACGCCTTGCATCTTTCACTGGCCAAAGCCTGCTTAGTGGATTCCGATGCTTTGGAAAAGCATCAGCAAGCCGATGACATTTTGAGCGCCAATCGATTGTTTAACGATGCCTTGATCAATGCAGATGCCAGGCCCATTGTGGCCGCGGCAAGGTTGGATAACAATTTACCCGTCGATCCGTTGGTCGCTTATGAGGAAAGTGGCTATCAGCAAAAAATCGTAACTGACCGGGTCTGAACTCACCCGTTAACCAAATGGTGGATATAGATTTCGTCTGATTCTGCAAAATACCTATTCTCGAAATCGTAGGGTTGATTTTTCGTGTATTCATGTGTATTCCTTTAGAGTACATTATCAGAGAGGTACATTATGAAAGCAACTACAATTCGAATCGATGCCGATAAGTTAAACCGAGTTGACGGTATAGCAAAAACATTAAATCGCTCTCGGTCATGGGTGATCAATCAAGCGGTAGACCGTTTCCTCTCGTATGAGGAATGGTTCGTCAATGAGGTAACAGACGGAATGGCAGAGGTGGCCCGGGGGGAAATAGCTGCCCATGATGAAACCGTTGAAAAGTTCCGCAAGTGGGGTGTAAATGCGCGTTAGGTGGTCACGAAAGGCGCTTCTTAACTTGGACACCGCTGTGGAATACATTGCCGCGGATAAGCCTGTCGCAGCGGCAGGCGTGGCCCAACGAATTTGGGATGTCTCGCAACTGTTGGCTGATCAGCCAGGGTTGGGTCGCCCCGGCAGGGTCGCCGGCACGCGAGAGCTGGTGGTGCCGGGATTGCCGTTTGTGTTGCCCTATGTCGAAGATGGGAACTCGGTAGTTATTTTGAGAGTCATGCATACATCCATGAGATGGCCGGAAAATTTCTAAAAGCATCAAGTCAGTTACAATAGATCAGCTTTTTTATGAGAGGGCTGCTATAAACGGGTGAATATAAGAGTCCATCATCGGCCACGCAGCATCGCATAATGGAGGGAGGTCCTGTCTGCGATGTTTAAAAATGTCAATAAATTCAGTTAAGACGAATAAGTGCGAGGGCTATAATCTATGCCTTCCGAATGGAACACAACAATGATTTCTGATCCGGATACCCCATGATGCATTCCCGGCATTCGACGTCAGTGAGCAGGTTTGCGTTTGCCTCTCCCGGCCAGCCGTGGGGGACAAAAACAACCCCTTCCGCCACCCTCTCATCGACTTTGGCCTTCATTTTTACCTGCCCACGGTTGGTTTCGATACAGATATCATCACCATTCTTTAAGCCGAATTCTTTGGCCGTTTCCGGGCCAATTTCGCTCTCTGGTTCGGGGGATTCGGCCTTAAGGGCCTCAACATCGCGATGTTGGCTGTGGGTATAATAGTAATTTCGGTGGCCGGTGTTGAGTATCAGAGGGTACATGTCGAGACATTCTTGGGAAGCACACATCGGGCTTTTTTCCGGTTCCTGATAAGTCGGCAAGGGATCAAAACCAACGTGCTCCAGCGCATCACTGTAGATTTCTATCTTCTTGGAAGGTGTGCGGAACAGGCCTGGCTGGACCGCGTACTCTTTTTCCTGGTAATAATCCCCTTCCGGTTTATCATTTAAAAGATAATCAAAGGATAAACCGGAGGGGGCCAATTCGAAACGCACCAATTCTTCCTCCGATTTCCATGGAAACAAATCTCCCATACCCAATCGTTTGGCCAATTCCGTATATAGCCACCATTCGGACCGGCTTTCGTACAAAGGTTCGATACATTTTTTCCGGAGCATCAGGTAAGGTAGGCAGTGGCAAACATTATAGGTATATGCAACCCCCCATTTTTCAAGATGGGAGCAGGCCGGTAAAACATAATGCGCTTCCTTGGCGGTTTCCGTCATGTGCATGTCATGTACCACCAAAAGATCAAGCCTATTAAACGCCTCCTTGAATGCATTGCTGTCCGGCATGGAGATCAAGGGGTTGCCGCCGACCACCCAAAATGCCTTTAACTTATCCGGGATGCTTTCCGGCACCACTGTCACCACGCCATAGGGGCTTTTGCGACCCCAGACTTCGAAGAACAAGGGGAACTGGTCTGCTCCAAGCGGTTCGCCCTCGACTTTGAGTCCTACATTCCCGAAAGCCAAGCGAGGACTGATGACCCATCCACCCGGCACATTAATGTTTCCAGTGATCACCTGCAAAACGGAAAAAGCCCGACTGCTCTGGGTGCCGTTGGCAGTCTGGTCTTGGGTGCACGTTCCCTGATAAATACCGGCACCTTTCGTTTTTGCAAACAGGCGAGCCAATTTACGGGTTTCCTCTGCCGGAACCCAGGTAATCTCTTCAGCCCATTCAGCACTGTATTCTTGGATATGATCGGACAGTTTTTCAAAGCCAATGGTGTGGGCTTCAATAAAAGTCTTATCATAGAGTTTTTCGTTGATAATAACGTTAATCATCGCCAGAGCCAGGGCTCCGTCGGTTCCCGGTCTGATTCGCAGATACATGTCCGCTTCGTCAGCCAACGGAATGCGTCTTGGATCAATCACCACCAGTTTGGCTCCCTTGGCCAAATTCTTCTCCAAAGCCAGCTTCAACGGAAAATCCGAGGCATCCGGATTATGTCCCCAAAGAATGTACAGATTCGAGTCCAATTCTTCAGTCGGGTACTTTCCGAAGGTGATTTGGCGGGTTCGGATGCGCATCCGATAGCACACGCTTTCCACGGAAAAAAAGTTGGGGGAACCGAAGGCAGCTTTAAACCGCTGGGTCAATCCAGCCATCTCAAGGTTTTCCACCCCGATCGATCCACTGAAAACCCCCAGGATCTGCGGTCCGTATTCATTCTTTAGACGGGTCAATTTTTCGGCAATCTCGTCCAGGGCCTGGTCCCAACCAATTTTCTCAAACCTGCCGTTCACCCGCTTCAGGGGGTGTTTTAATCGATTCGGACTGTAGATGTGTTCCAAGGCATGCTCACCCTTTGGGCAAAGTTCCCCTTTGTTCAGGGGATGGGACGCAAGTCCTTCCAATTTTACCGCCCGGTCGCCCTGGACAGTCACTTTGGTTCCACAGCTGTGATAGCATAATGTGCAGTCTGTATATATTTCCCTTGTTTCGTTCATGCGTTTATCCTCCGTTCACTATTTGATAAAACCGTTCAATATCAAGATCGGTTCCCTCTTTTATCTCTTCTATTACCTCTTTGAAGGGGGCGAGGGTTTCCACTGTCTTTATTAATCCTCTTATTTGGCCTTTCGCCTTGACAGCCGGGAAAAGGTATTCATTACCTTCTTTAATCCATGTTTATTTATTAATAATTCAAAAGCAATCTTCAACTCCCCCTGATTCTCTATTTCTTGGATTTGATCCTCCGCCACGTCCTCTTCCCTCTCTTCGTAAGTCAGGGCATCAAATTTGCACGCCTGAACACACATTGGCTCCGGCAGTGGGGGCACATCTTCACACATGTCACATTTTAGAGGAAAACCGGAGCCGGGTTCTTTGAAATAATTCCTGGATGGGCAGGTAGCCGGGCAAAAAGCACACTCGGGGTATTCCTTTCCATCTATAATATAAAGGTTTCTCCCATTGCATTCGGCTTGCGTGTAGTCGCCGGCACGGATCGGTACATACAAGTCTCTTACTTCATCCATAAACACCCGAATCCGGGCCTTGACCGGATTAAGGCTGCTATATTTCGGAATCGCGTGAAATGCAGAGCAGGCCATCTCACAGGACCGGCAACCCGTACATTTATCAATATCAACTTTTATATCTTTAATTATTTTCATTATCCGGTAGGATTCCCCTCTGCAGGAAGTCCTCGCTCACATAGTCCAAGCCCAGTTTATCCAACGTCTCTTTGGTAGGAATACCGTCTTTGTTCCAACCCTTGAATTCGTAATAGTCGTCAAGCAGCTCTTGTTCAAACGCTTCGTCTCGTACCGCCCAGTGGTCCTCAGGCGGCCGATCATCCTTTCTCCTAAGACCCCTTCTTACATTTACGGCTCTGACCAAAGTCCGAATCCTTTGAAAATTTTCCCATAGTTTATCTTTATCCATCTCTATGCCGGTCGAAAGCGAGATGAAATCGGGTATATTATTTATGTGATAGGCAATATCTCCACCAAACTGGCCTCTGAATGATGACACAAATCCGCAAAGACCAATGGCGTCATCAATGTAATGCATCGCCTCATTCCAATCCGTGATGGCACACGATGCTTCATTGGATATATCATTGCGTTTTTCCCATTCTAGAAAAATTTTTTTAAACTTTTCATCAGGAACTGCTTCCCATTTATCGACAAACGCTTCTCTTTCTTCCATGGTGGGAAGGGGGTCCTGGGGGAAGGAGCCTTCAATCTGGGTGATACTCATCTTCTCACCCGTGGCGATCATGAGGAAATAGGCAGGGTTTAACTTTCCCAACTTGATGGGAAGCTGCTCAAATTTCTTGGTGGTATTATGTTCATATTTTTCAGCACCATTCCCAATCTGCCGGGCTGCCCAATAGGTACCATTGGCCAAAATATCTCCAATTCCTTCCCGGTGCACAATTTTTTCCATCAGGTAGAAAAACCGATCTCCGCTGTCCGACGGCAATCCCGGCATGTCTTTATCGGTCAATATTCCGGCTTCGTAAAGCTCGATGGCTAAGGCGATAACTTGCGGCGTTGAGTACGAGTCCAGTCCATACTCCTGGGCAACACCCAGTATTTCATAACTAAAGTCCAGTTCTTTAAAAGCCGCCATATGATAGGTATCTTTTCCGTAGCATTTATAGGCATATCTTTTCCGACCCGGCCAGTTGATCACATTACGACATTGTTTAGGACAATTATAGCAGCTTGTCTGTCGGTCCATATGATCATATTTCCAATTTCGCCACCTGTCTTCGAGTTCTTGGCTCCAATAATTTTTTATCCGTTTACGCGAATTGCCCCATGCAAAATTGTTGTGGTGGAAACTGTCATCTTCATCAACCGCCATCCAATCACCGCATCCGTCGCTCTCGGCAATTTTCTTATGCATGCGGCGGCATCGCTCAAAGAGTTCAGCCGGCCGGGCGATATGGATGTCCTTTGTTCCGCGAACCGCAATTGCCTTCAACCGTTTATCTCCCATAATCACGCCGACCCCTCGTGCTGCGCTGGAGTGACCATGATCAATGGAAGCCGTATAGACCCTGTTTTCACCGGCCAAGCCGATGGCCGCCACCTGGACCCTGTCGTCCTTTAACTCTTTTTTAAGTAGGTCACCGGTTTCCGTGCAGCCTTTTCCCCTTAGATGTGTGGCATCCCGTATTTCCACTTTGTCATTGTTTATCCATAAATACACCAGGTCAGGAGCCTTGCCGCGAATGACGATTTGGTCATAGCCGGCATGTTTCATTTCCGGCCCGAAAAATCCTCCCATTAATGAATGGGACATTAAGTTTGTCTGGGGGGAAAAGGTGTTAACCGCGACACGATTGGCACCGGGGACGGGGGTGGCATGTAAAAGACCAGCGCTGAATATCAGCAGATTATCAGGTGAAAATGGATCAACTTCAGGAGGAACCCTATCCCATAGTATCTTGGCGGCAGTCCCCTGACCCCCAAGAAAAAGTTCGGTTAAGTTCGGGTCGGTTTCGACTCTTTCAATATTGCCTCGGGACAGGTCAATTTCTAAATTTACCCCTGTTTCTCCGCACCTCATTTATGAGTTCCTTCTGCAGGTTAATAAACTTAACATGTTAATAGATAATATGTTATCTAAGTTGGTCTGTCAAGACTTTTTTAATCGAAAAATCATCTTGATTCAAAAACTCGCAGGGGCTATTATCCCAAACAAGCTGATTAAGGGATTGAAATATTTTTTAATTTCGAGAGGGCATAAGGTGTCAGTGGAGATTGAAAAACCGGATTTGCGCACGTATAAGGCTGACTTGGACATTGACGAGAAAGTGATGGTTGCCATTGTTAAGGCGTCGGAACTTTTTAAAAAAGAATCAGATGCCATATTAAGAAACTATGGATTAACGTTTTCGCAATATAATGTTCTCCGGATTCTAAACAATTCAAAAGATGGTCGAAACTCGGTTATCAATGCCAGCAAAATCATGCTTGTCTCAAGCCCGAATCTGACAGGGCTCGCAAAGCGGCTAGAAAAAAACGACTTTATTATCAGAAAAAGAGATTCTATGGATGAACGAATTACCGTACTTGAAATTACGCTCAAAGGAAGACAGGCCTTAAAAGCGATAAGAACGGCACAAGATAATAACATAAGAGGCTATTTGACCGGCTTCTCTCAAAAAGAAAAACGGAAAGTGCTGGAAGATCTCAAACGCATTTTTAATAAGAGTCCGTTGAAATAACCGATCGTAACTGTGGCTCCCGAAAGGACTCAATTAATTGTTTACCAACGGCCTCATCAATACCAGCACCGGGTATAT
>JAFDDL010000181.1 GCA_019310865.1 Deltaproteobacteria bacterium
CCACTCGGCACGAAGTGTCGACCTGAGCATGCGAATCGAAGCAACCCCGGCGACCGGATAAGCCATGATACCGATTCGCGACACCGTACCGTCCAAAACCTATCCGGTCGTCAACACGGCTCTGATCGGCATCAATGTGCTGGTGTTTTTATTCCAGATGACCCAGGGCCGGAACCTGCCGCGCTTTAATTTCATTTACGGTTTGGTGCCGGCCCGATACACCGCTCCGCATATTGCCGAATACTTCTCTATGGGGCAGCAGGTTTTATCCCTGCTCTCTTTCATGTTCCTCCATGGCGGTTTCTGGCATCTGCTGGGCAATATGTGGTCCCTTTACATCTTTGGCGATAATGTGGAGGACCGCCTGGGACCGATTCGCTATCTTGTGTTTTACCTGCTGTGTGGTTTGACTTCCGGCCTGGCGCACATGATGTTCAACCCCTCTTCGAAAATTCCCACCATCGGGGCAAGCGGCGCAATCGCCGGTGTCATGGGCGCCTATATTCTTCTCTATCCCAGATCACGGATTCTCACCCTGATCCCCATCTTATTTATCCCCTGGTTTATCGAAATTCCTGCATTCTTTTTTCTCGGGATCTGGTTTCTGATTCAATTTGTCAATGCAGCCGGCAGCACAGGGGCCATGAGCGGTATCGCCTGGTGGGCGCATGTGGGGGGGTTTTTATGCGGAATGATTTTCCTGAAATTCTTTAAAATAATTCCCGAAGCCGGGGTCAGCGATCGCCTGCGCAAAATGACCGCCAAGAAAAAATCCGAAAAACTCCAAGTGATTCGGCCCACTGCGGCTATGGATGATCTCAACCAGTACGGAACCATCCGATTGAGCCCCCATGAAGTGCTGACCGGCACCCAGAAACTGGTTAACGTTCCATGGGGATATCAAAAGCGATTGATTCGCGTAACCGTTCCGCCGGGAATGAAGGAAGGTGGCGTGCTTCGCCTAAAGGGTCTGGGTAAAATCATGCCTGACGGCAACCGGGGGGATCTGATGCTCAAGGTGGTGGTGGACGCTATCTACCGAACCGTCAATTGATACGATTTGACGATCCGGACCGGATGATACGATTTTTTGGCCTTGGCAAGGCCCGGTTCGCCCATGTCGCTTTCCTTGTTGAGATAAGTAAATCCGGAGAAGATCTGCCGGGCACATTGTCTGTCGAAGTATTGATAGAGGCCCTTGATATCCGAAAAAGCCTTTTCAAATTGCAGCACGCCCATATCGACGGTCAAGCGCGAGCCAATGCCGAATGCGCAGACATCCCCATCGATGCGAAGCACAAGCCCTTTGACCACTAATGCCTTCTGGTTTTCCAATGTATTTATAATCGCCTGCTTTTCACAAAACAGGTCGTAGTTGTCTTCACCGTCGCAGTCGTATGCCTTGCACCATTTTTCCAAGAACGCCAGGCAAGGCTCAACGTCCGATGGGGTTAAACCCGTGAGTTCGACCCGCCCTTTGTCAACATAGTTTCGCTCGAATTGATTAATGAGATTTCTCTTTTTGGCGTATCGGTTGCCGGCAAGCGTTGCCAGATCCGAAGTGCGATATATGTAGTCGTGGAAGGCCGGCTGCTCTTGTATGTGGAAAAAAGACGACACCTGGCCGTGTCCATGGTGCTGTATGTAACTTTCCGGGACGTACCAGAATTTTTCGATGCCCTGGTCCAGGGCCAAATCCTGCAGCGCGAGCGGTGAAAATGCCGAATTCGGCGCAATGGGCATCAGCAGGTGTTGCCTTTGCGTGCTGACTGAAAATTGCGCTTTAACAATCAGGCTGCCATCTGTAACACCGGCATGTGGGCAATAGTCACCGTCAATCCAGACAATGATGGCCTCCAGGCAATAGCTGCATAATTCATGGGGCTGATTTTCAAAATACGGTTTGAGGGTGTTGAGATCCGAAAATGAGATGGGGCTGAGTATCATGTCTTTTTATATACCATTGGGGCTGAATCGGTCATTTGTGTAAATCCGAGTCGCGCGTAAAAATCGTGGGTATTGCCTTCTGCGATCAGGCCGATCCAATCGATTCGATCCGCTTGCAGTCTGCGCAACAGACGCGTTACGATACCAGTGGCAATGCCCTGGCTTCGATATTCGTCTAATACCGTCACATCCTGTATGTAGGCGTCACTGACACCGTCGCTGACCACCCGGCCCATGCCGATCAACCGGTCGTGGAATTCGGCGATTAAAAAACAGTGACTGCCGGCGATGAGCTTTTTGATCAAGGCGGCATCGTCCGGACCGCGTTCCCACCAGCCGGCGGCCGTGTACAGATCCAAAATCTGCTCAATATGGGAAGGCGTTGGATGGGTCAAAAAGGTGTATTGCGGCATGGGGAATCGGGTTTAATCTGTGACAGCTTTTTCTGCAAACAGGCAAGAGACGAGGTCTCGCCCGCTGGCTTTGGATGAGTACATGGCCTTGTCGGCGCGCTGAATAAAATCGGCCTTGTCCTCATTCAGTCTATACTGTGTTACACCGATACTGACGGTCACACTGACCTTTTTTTCCGAAACAGGTATGTATATTTCAGCGGCAATGGACGATCGGATACGCTGGGCGACAATTTCCGCCTCTTCACCACTGGTCTCCGGCAATATGACGGTAAACTCCTCCCCGCCGTATCGGTAGGCTGAATCCATCTTTCTTAGACAGGCGCGAATCATGGTTCCGATTTTCTGCAGTACCTTGTTGCCTTCAAGATGCCCATAGGTGTCGTTATAATCCTTGAAATGATCAATATCCAGCAATAGAAGAGACAGCGGGTGGCCGTAACGATTGGATCGGTCCACCTCCAACTCGATCTGTGCGTAAAAATGCCGAGAATTATAGAGCTTGGTCAGCGAATCGGTGATCGCCAGCTTCTGGAGCCGCTTGAGCATATGGATTCGCTCCTTGGTCAACTGGCGTTCATTTACAACGCGCTTGAGACGAAGAAGCAGCTCCTCATAGCGAACCGGTTTAAAAACGAAATCGCTCGCGCCCTTGCTGATGGCCTCTTCGTAGGAATAATCTTCACTGTAACCGGTCATCACGATCACATCGGCATCATGCTCCTTTTTAATCAGATCGGTCAACTCAAGCCCGTTGATACCCGGAAGCAAAATGTCGGTAATAACGATTTGAATCCGATTGGCCGTCATAAACTCCATCGCCTCTTCGGCGCTGGTGACGGCATAGGATTCATATCCGGCCATTTCGATGAACTGGCGCATGGAATCGCTGATACCCAGATCATCATCGACTATAAGAACACGAACTTTCATTTTTGATTGTATGATCCGTTCAGGTTGGCTATAGTTATTGGATACGTGCTATCGGTTGACATTATCAGTTGCATTCTGTTAAATGTCCTTTTTATTAATTTCGCTAACTATACCGGCTATATAAGTATGTGTCAACCGGTTACAATTACAAACATGAAGACATATCGAAACTTTAGCATCATCGCCCACATCGATCACGGCAAGTCGACCCTGTCCGATCGTCTGATTCAAGCGACCCATGTTGTATCGGACCGCGAATTCCAGGATCAGATCCTGGACACCATGGACATCGAGCGAGAACGGGGTATCACCATCAAGAGTCAGACCGTCTGCCTGCCCTATAAGGCACCGGATGGCATTGTTTATCATTTGAATCTGATCGATACACCGGGCCATGTGGATTTTACCTATGAGGTCTCCCGCGCTCTGGCATCGTGCGAAGGCGCGTTTCTGCTCATCGATGCCAGCCAGGGTGTGGAGGCGCAAACGCTGGCAAATTTATACCTGGCCATGGAGCACGATCTTGAAATCATTCCGGTGATCAACAAGATCGATCTGCCCTCGGCGGACATCGACCGAGTCAAGCGCCAGATCGATGAGGACCTCGGACTCGATCCGGATGCGGCCATCTGTATTTCGGCCAAAGAGGGCATCGGTATCGATGACATTCTCGACAGCGCGGTCCGGAACCTGCCGCCGCCCGAGGGGGATCCCGACGCACAGCTGCAGGGGCTTATATTCGATTCCCATTACGACTCGTTTCGCGGCACGGTGGTGCATCTGCGCATCTTTCAGGGCAGCGTGAAAGCCGGCGACACAATCATGTTCATGTCCAACAAGGCCACCTACCGGGTCGAAGAGGTGGGATTTTTTCGCATTCAGCGCGTTGCCCAGAAAACCTTGTCCGCCGGACAGGTGGGCTATATCATCGCCGGCATCAAGACCGTCAGCGATACCCAGTGCGGTGATACGGTAACGCTTAAAACAAACCCCTGCGAAAAATCCCTGTCCGGCTTCAAAGAGACCAAGCCGGTGGTTTTTTCCTCCATATATCCGGTGGCATCCGACGACTATCCGGACCTTTCCGACGGGCTTGAAAAGCTCAAGCTCAACGATGCTGCTCTGGTATATGAAAAGGACAGCTCCGTGGCGCTGGGATTTGGGTTTCGATGCGGATTTTTGGGGCTACTGCACCTTGAAGTGGTCCAGGAGCGACTCGAACGCGAATTCGGTCTGTCACTGATCCTGACGGCCCCATCGGTTCAGTACCAGTTGATCATGAGCGACGGAGAAACGCAGATCGTGGACAATCCGGCGCTCTATCCGGATCCGACCCTCATTGAAACGGCCCAGGAGCCCTTTATCCGAGCCACCATTATCGTTCCGGACCGGTATATGGGCGCGGTGATGAAACTATGCCTGGAACGGCGGGGCATCAGCATCAATTATCAGTATCTGACCAGCGACCGGCTGGAGATGATCTTTGAATTGCCCCTGGCGGAGGTGATCTACGACTTTTACGACAAGCTCAAGTCGATCACCCAGGGCTATGGTTCCTTTGACTATGACGTCATCGGATACCGGGATACTAATCTGGCCAAACTCGACATTCTGCTCAACGGCGACCGGGTCGATGCACTCAGCCAGCTGGTTCACCGGGAACGGGCCGTTTCACGGGCACGCATCACCTGTGAAAAGCTGCGCGACGAGATTCCGAAGCAGATGTTCAAAATCGCCATTCAAGGGGCGCTGGGCGGCCAGATCATCTCTCGAAAAACCATATCCGCTCTGCGAAAAGACGTAACCGCCAAGTGCTACGGCGGCGATATCACCCGGAAAAGAAAATTGCTGGAAAAACAAAAAAAGGGAAAGAAGCGCATGAAAATGGTGGGCAAGGTGATGATCCCCCAATCGGCGTTTCTGGCCGTGCTCAAAACCGATGGGGACTAATGGGAGAGTCGCACCTGCAACGGGGTCGCATCTTAATTATTAATTATTGCTTTCAATAGCAATAATTAATAATTAAGATGCGACCCCCCAGGACGTGCGGAAAGCAATAATTAAGATGCGACCACCAGGACGCAATAGGAGGTCTGATGGGTAAAACAGTAGCCGAAAAAATATTTGATGCACACCGGGTGGACACACCGTCGGAAGGCATTGATGTCATCCGGCTGGATGCGGTCTTTTGCCACGAAATCACAACGCCACCGGCCATTGCCGACCTGATGGCCCGGGGCAAGGACCGGGTCTTCGATCCTGCCAAGATCAAAGCGGTGATCGATCATGTAACCCCGGCCAAGGATTCCAAAACGGCCCTTCAGGGAAAACTCTTGCGGGAATGGGCCGTTCGTCATGGTATCACGGATTTTTTCGACATCGGCCGAAACGGTGTTTGCCATGTCCTGTTTCCGGAAAAAGGATTTGTGCGGCCCGGCTACACAATCATCATGGGCGATTCGCACACCTGCACCCACGGCGCATTCGGTGCCTTTGCAGCCGGTGTGGGCACCACGGACCTTGAAGTGGGCATATTAAAAGGCGTCTGCGCATTTCGAACACCGGCCACCATCAAAGTGAACGTCACCGGCAATCTGCGACCGGGCGTGTACGCCAAGGATGTCATGCTTGCCATCATCGGCAAACTAGGGGTGAACGGAGCCACCAACAAAGTCATCGAGTTTGCCGGACCGGTGGTGTCGGCCATGAGCATGGAAGCGCGCATGACCCTGTGCAACATGGCCATCGAAGCGGGCGGGACCTGCGGTATTTGCTATCCGGATGCCACCACCGTTGATTATTTGTGGGAATTCATCTGCGATGATTATGCCGGCCGGCAAGACGCCCTGTCAGCCTTTCAGGCCTTGGGTCCGGACCCGGGCGCCGTCTATGACGCAATCATCGAAATGGATGTGAGCGAATTGGGCCCCCAGGTAACCTTCGGTTATAAGCCGGACAACGTAAAATCGGTCAGCGAAATGACCGGAACCCCCATCGACCAGGTCTATATCGGCTCATGCACGAACGGTCGGATCGAAGATTTGCGCATCGCAGCCCGGGTCCTCGAGGGGAACACCATTTCCGACACCGTGCGGGCCATCGTTTCTCCGGCTAGCCCCAAAATATATCAACAGGCATTGACCGAGGGGCTGCTGGAAATATTCATGAATGCCGGTTTTTGCGTCACCAATCCCACCTGCGGCGCCTGTCTGGGAATGAGCAACGGTGTGCTGGCCGAGGGTGAAGTTTGCGCCGCCACTACCAATCGGAATTTCAACGGCCGTATGGGAAAAGGCGGTATGGTTCACCTGGTGAGCCCGGCCACGGCAGCTGCATCAGCCATTGCCGGTCAAATTACAAACTCTTTGCTCTATGAAGGATAGATCATGAAGGATTTCAGCGGCACCATCCTCTTTCTGGACAGATCGGATATCAATACGGACGAAATCATTCCGGCCAAGTATTTAACGGAGATTACCCGCGAGGCGTTAAAACCCTATCTCCTGGAAGATCTCAACATGAAAGGATTTGATGCCGGTCGCGACATTACCGGCAAGCAGGTTATTGTCTCGCGGGAAAATTTCGGTTGCGGGTCGTCCCGGGAGCACGCCCCGTGGGCATTGGCAATCAACGGCATCCATCTGGTGATCGGTGTAAGCTTTGCCCGGATATTCCGGCAGAACATGTTCAACTGCGGCATGATGGCTGTGGATCTTGAACCGGATGTAATTGACCGGCTCTTTACCGATTTTTCCGGCATGGAAACCCGCGTTACCACAGATTTTGAAAACAGCCGCTTTGTCTTCAG
>JAFDDL010000182.1 GCA_019310865.1 Deltaproteobacteria bacterium
TACACATCCACAATGAAATATGACGTCAGTGAAAATAGTATCCCCGAATTAGATGAAACCATACAAAATTTCCTAAAGAAAGTCAGAAAAAGAAAATACCATATCCTCTCTTGGCCTAGAGTGTATGGAGGTAGAGAATGCACTTATATGGAAACGGCCATTCTCGATGAACGCACGAGCTATTATGCTGCCCCCATGTTGGATATGCTTGGCACAACCATTATGGGCCCCACCATACTAAAGGTTGGGACCGAAGCAAACAAAAAAGAATGGATCCCGAAAATTGCATCAGGAGAACTGAGATTGTGGCTGGCTTACAGCGAACCCAATTCGGGCTCCGACTTATCCTCTATCCAGACGACTGCCGTGGAAGATGGCGATGACTATATGATTAGCGGGCAAAAAATCTGGAGCAGTATTGCTCATATAAGCGATTACGCTTGGCTGATCGCAAAAACTGATCCGAACACCCGACCACAAAAAGGGTTGAGTATATTTATGGTGGACAACAAGACACCCGGTATTGAGTTAAGGCCGTTGGTCAATGCTCTGGGAGAACATCATTTTAACGAAGTATTTTATGATCACGTGAGGGTTCCCAAAAAAAATCTGATCGGACAGAAGAACAAGGGATTTTACTATGTGATGACTGCTTTGGAATTCGAGCGGATATCTCTGGTGGGTATCGGTACGTTTAAGAGAGTTTTTCAGGCCTTGGTCGATTACGTCAATAGTACGGTCCGAGATGGCATGCCCCTGGCAAGCGATGTAACTACCCGGCGAAAACTGTCGGAAATAGCTGTTAAATTAGAGATAGGCTATCTGATGTTTTGGCGAACAGCCAGCATGATGGACAAGGGCGAAGTCCCAACAGTCGAAGCGTCCAGCGTAAAGTTGATCACCTCGGAGTTAAGTCAGCAACTTGCCGATGTGTCCATGGATATTTTAGGCCCTTACGGTCTATTGGAATCCGGTTCAAAATGGACGCCCTTAAGGGGACTCGTCCAACGCGGGTATCTTGATTGTATTCCCGCGACCATTGGTGCTGGAACTTCAGAAATCCAGCGCAATATCATCGCTACAAGGGGCTTAGGACTACCAGTGCATAAACATGAGCAAAGACCATAACGGGAGAGTACAATCATGGATTTGGATCTGTCAATCGAACAAAAATTACTCCTGGATAATGCGCGGGCGTTTTTGAACAAAGAATGTCCCATGGAAAATGTCCGAGAGCTGATGAAGAGCGAAACCGGGCACGCACCAGCCCTTTGGGGGAAAATGGCGGAACTCGGATGGCTGGGAATGATTATCCCGGAGGTATATGGTGGTTCTGACGGCGATTTTATCGATCTGGCCATCCATTTGGAGGCCATGGGGGAAATCTGTTTGCCGGGCCCTTTTTTCTCCACGGCCGTTCTGGGTGCCACTGCGATCTTGTTGGCAGGCTCTCCCGAACAGAAAAAAGCATTATTGCCCAGAATTTCCAAAGGGGACCTGATTTTGTCACTAGCTGTGGCAGAGCCCGGCGGCGGTTACGACGCTTCAACTGTTTCCACATCGGCAGTAAAACAGGGTGCGCAATACATCCTCAACGGCACCAAACTGTTCGTAGACAATGCCCACATCGCTGACACTATCATCTGCGTAGCGAAGACGAACACCACCAAAGAACCCGGAGCAGGGCTGACGATGTTTTTGGTGGATCGGGATAATCCTGGGGTTCATTGCGAGTCGCTGGATACGCTTGGATATGAGAAACTCTGTGAGGTCGTTTTTGACAAGGTCCGACTCGGAGAAAAACATATTCTCGGTGAACCCGGCAAGGCAATCGATGTTTTAAAAACGATCGAGGAGAGAGCCGCCGTTGCCAAATGTGCCGAATTGGTTGGCTGCATTCGTACAGCCTTTGACATGGCCGTCTCCTATGCAAAGCAACGGGAGCAATTCGGCCGGCCCATCGGCAGCTTTCAGGCGATTCAGCATCACTGCGCTAACATGGCCATGGATGTAGACAGCACCCGGTTTCTCACATATCAAGCGGTATACCGTATTGCCAAAGGACTCCCAGCTTCCCGGGAGGTCGCTATGGCTAAAGCTTGGGCCAGCGAGGCATCCGGACGGGTGACGCGTCTGGCGCATCAAATTCACGGGGCCATCGCTTTTTGTCAGGAGCACGATCTGCACCTGTATTACCGCCGGGCCAAAGCAGCGGCAGTCGCCTATGGTGATAGTTCTTATCATTATGAGAAGGTAGCTAATCAGCTTAACTTTCAATTGCAGTGCTCGTTATTACCGCGAAGGTAGGAGGCAAGCATGGGCAATTTAAAAAATACGACAGCGATGAACGGGCTGTTTGCTGCCGAATACTTCGATCTGGAATCCCAAGCAGTGGGCGAGACTTTCCGTATTTTCGTGGCCAAACCGATGGTAATGGAGCCCGATAATAAATACCCGGCGATCTACATATTGGACGGCAACGGCATGTTCGCATCGGTGATGGAGATGCAGAGGTTAATGTCCATGGGAAACGAAATACCCCCGGCCTTTGTTGTGGGGGTCGGCTATGCTGTCGAAGACGGCTTTACCGCAACCATGGACAAACGCTACCGGGATTACACGCCCACGGTCGGTGGTGAGGTTGAAGCTGCCAGCAAAGTGAAATTTGATTCCACCTACGACATTCAACCCGGTGGGGGGGCGGCATTTCTTAAGTTTTTACGTGAAGAACTCAAGGGTGTCCTTGAGTCTGCCTATCCGTTAGACCCTGATGACACCGCCATTGGCGGTGCTTCACTCGGGGGGCTGTTTCTAAGCTGGGTACTGCTGACCCGGCCTGAGGCCTTTCATCGCTATATCATCTGCAGCCCGTCGATCTGGTGGCACAAGGAAGCGGTGTGGCAGTGGGAAGAAGATTACGCCGCAGAGCGAAAAGACTTGAACGCCACGGTCTTTGTCACAGCCGGTGGTCTGGAGACAGTTGATATTGTGAAACCCCAATTCGAGGCCATGGTGCAGGTCAACGGCCCCATGAAAGAGGTGCTGGAGAAATCCATCGCCGCATATGAGAAGCATGGTTGGCCGCGCATGGCCGAAATAACGCCTGTGTTGGTGGATAAGCTCAGGTCGCGAAACTACCCTGGTCTGAAAATTCACTGCCACAACCTACCCGACGAAACGCATCTGTCCGTCGTGCCGGGAGCGATGTCACGGGGGCTGCGTTATGTGTTCGGGCACTGGGACCCCTGACCAATGACTTCATCATCGCGCATAATGGCATAGGTACGGAGAAATTGCTTGCTGCAAGGCTGTGAGATAGGGTTGTTATCACTACAGACCAAGCGACCAATTCGATCGATAGGACCATAATATGAGATCCATACCATTTTTTAAATGAGTGGCGCCGGAGACGCCCGCGTGATCTATAAAGGAATCCTCCAACAAGATGCCATAAATTTATATTGCTCGCAACAACACCGCTGCTGTTTTTAAAACAGTCTAGGATAGTAGGAGCGAATTCAATCCCATTGTGTCGGGTAAGATACCTTGGAGCAGCGCAGGCTAAATGTTCAATGGAATCCCCTATGAGGCATGAAATTTCCTTGACGTATTTCCGTGGATGCCATTCCTTGATGGCTTCAAACGACCATGCAAAGAATCAAGGTGAAACTGCCAGCTTTTTCACCCTGATAATTTCTGAGATAGCCAACCAGAAGGTGAAAATATCATCCCACCTAAAAACCTTTGATATGTCTGGAAAATCGAATATTAGGGTATGGCTACCGTCGGCATTACAAAGTTGACAGGAAAGCGGCCCAACCCTTGCCCCTCGTGACCACTGTAAGTTGCATCCAGGTCTGTCGGGTTTTGAAGCGTGTTATCGGAGATGTCTTTAGGCTTCTTGACTTATTCAGAATTTTTCAGTATCGGAAGGGATCAGATCGTATTTCATTTAACAATTCAAATTGTTATATGACTTTATATCGCTTTTTATAATGTGACAAAATAGAATTAGAAGAAAAAGGGTAATTTGCTACCAAACCAATACACTTCTATCAATGAGATGATGAGGCTCGAAAATTGAATAAACTGACTGAAGACCCGAGAATCGATCCGCGAATCAAAGCGTTGTTCGGAGTAATGGAGATACCCGCTGCAGAGAACGCGGGCAGTCGTGAGGATCTACTGGCCAAAGCCAATTCCGATCAAGCAATCGCTGCACACGAAGGGCTGAAGATGTTCTTGGACGCGTGTGACACCGAAGAGATCGCACCCTCAACGGGGTTATCCATCAGCACCAAAGAGCTTAAATCTGAACCCGACGGCAACACCATAAACATCCAGTTCATCCACCCAGACGCGCAAGACGTCCTGCCTTGCGTTTACTACATCCACGGCGGTGGTATGCAGTCGATGTCCTGTTACTACGGCAACTACAAAGCCTGGGGCAGGATCATTGCGCAGCAGGGAGTGGCTGTGGCGATGGTCGACTTCCGAAATGCCTTGATCCCATCCTCGGTGCCAGAAGTTGAACCCTACCCAGCCGGTTTGAACGATTGCGTATCGGGCCTGAAATGGGTTGTTGCCAACAGCGGTGAGCTCGGTATCGATTCTGGCCAGATCATCATCGCCGGTGAAAGCGGCGGTGGAAATTTGACACTGGCGACAGGCTTGCGGTTGAAGCAGGAAGGGCAACTGGACCTGATTAAGGGACTCTACGCGCTGTGTCCCTTCATCGCAGGTATCTGGCCGCTTGAAGAAAATCCATCATCGATTGAAAACAACGGTATCATGCTGGATCTGCACAACAGCGACAGCGCCATGACGTACGGCATCGAAGAACTTGAGCGCCGCAACCCGCTGGCATGGCCAGGCTTTTGCACCGGCGAGGACGTTCAAGGCTTACCGCCAACGATGATCAGCGTCAACGAGTGTGATCCGCTGCGCGACGAAGGCATCAACTTTTACCGCCTGTTGATTGCAAATGGTGTACCTGCAACATGCCGGCAGGTGATGGGCACCATTCACGGCACCGAGGTCTTCCCGATGGCCTGTCCGGAAACGAGCCGGGAGACCGCGCGTAGCATTGCGGACTTTTGCAGAGGGATCACACGGCCGGACTGAATATTATACCAATGCCAAAAAACCGTTCGATTTAGCGGAGGCCGCCCGTGTAATGGCTGATGCAAGAGGTCGCGTCTCCGTTAAAGTTAAGACCAAGAACAAATCGGGAACCGATTAATGCCCCCAATTCAAAACGGTTCGATGCCTCTGAGTTCTCGGGAACCACAGACAACCGGTGTCGGTACCACAACATGGAATGTATGTTAAATGGCATGAATTACCTGAGGTATTCCAGCGAAAGGTGAAAATATCATCCCTGTCTAAAACCTGAAATATGTCTGGAATATTTAACATTAGCGGTTTTCAGGAGGCCGAAGCAGTTCTCTCTGATACCTTCGGCTTTTCGCGGACGAGTTGAAACCGGATATGTTGCCGGCCTGGTGGTGTTCAACCCCAATACGATTATTGACCGGGCGACCTTTTGAAGACCCGATTCAACCGGCTGATGGTATGGAGTAGGTTATTGTTAACGGCACCGTGACTTGGTGCGATGGAAAACCCACTGGCAGAAAAGCCTGTCTGGGATCGAAACGAGGCCGGGATACTAATGGATAGGGTAGGGATGGATGCGCTATGCAACCATCCCGATAGATTCTGTAAATTCAATCATTTCTTTTGCGGTTTGGAGCATGGCATAATCGACCATGTCACCTCTATACACAACGGCGGCTGTTCCTTTCTTTTCGGCTTTCGCCATTGCCGCTATCAACCCTTTACTGTATTCAATCTCTTCTGTTGTCGGTGAAAAAACCGCATTGACGATTGGAATATGGGAAGGATGTATCACCGCCTGTCCCCTGAAGCCGAGTTGACGATTCAGTCGTGCATCCCGCTCGAGACCCTCAAGATCTCTTATATTCCACCAGGAGCTGATCGTTGGATACTGGATTCCTGCCGCCCTGGAATCCAGCACGATTTTGGACCGAAGATAAAGGGTTTCCCTGCCTTCTTTTGACCAGACATACCCGACAGACCTGCTGGCATCACCGCCAGGCCCTGCGGCCAGAGCGATGTCGGTAACCCTTGGGCTGGAAATCGCAATATCATAGGCATTATACATCGCTTTTGCCGTTTCCAGGTTCAAGGGTGTTTTAATGGTTCCCAATTCGATACCCTGTCGCATTTCCAAATGCGTCAACAGCGTATCTATCTGTTTCATTTCATCGACGGTTTCAATTTTCGGTATTGCGACGCTTTCTAGTTCCGGGCAAATGATGCCTTCAAGATCACCCAGGGTTAATTCTGACGCAAATCCATTGATCCGCACACTGCAGCGTTGCCCATTTTCCTTTAATAACGGAAGGGCGTCCCTGACCATTGCCCTGGCTTCCACTTTTTCCTGAGCCGGAACGGAATCCTCAAGGTCAAGCACAAGTACGTCGGCCTCGTAATTTACAGCCTTTTTCATCCAATTCGGCTTGTTGCCTGGAACAAATAATGATGATCGATAAGGTTTCACGGCTGTCTCCTTACAGTATGGTGTTAACCAATGGATTTATAAATCAAATAGTCCATTTCCCCATTTCGTGCAATACTCAATTGACGGGTCATAAGCTCTCGTGTTCCATAATCACTTAAAAAAAATCGTCTTTCCATAACCGGTTCCACATAAAAGCATATAAATCGTTTGACGATATGGACGATACCCTGTAAATTCGAGCGAAAAACGCTGTTGAAAGGAAACTTCAATTTGACACCTCGAGACTGTGTGATTGCCGCGCTACGCTGTGAAAGGCCGGATCGGATTCCCAAGGCCCTGGGGTTTTTTCCCCAGCCGATGCCGGCCCTTGGCAGAACGTCGACTGAAGATTATTTTGACCTGGATGTTGGTTTCGTGGAGTTTAATCCACCCGCCGGTCAAGATCGTTTCCTGAGGTACCTGGAAGGGCTGCCGCCGGATATCCACATGGGGAATCGTGCACAGCTTCAAACTTACCACGAGTGGGATTACCACCC
>JAFDDL010000183.1 GCA_019310865.1 Deltaproteobacteria bacterium
CGCATCCCACGGCCAGGAGCAGCAAGATGGCCCCAAAGACACAGGCTGCAATCGGATGGTATACAAGATAGGATTGAATCCGTTTCATTTGAACTCCCAGGGAATGCATATTTAATTTACGCTTGCGAGGTACACATATTTTACCACAGAGCCCAACGAAAAGCGAGAACTGCGGAGATAGGGATTCCGAAGATCATGGCGTGAGTTTTTTTAGAGACGATCAAAATTCATCATTGAAACCTCTTTAAGCTTGTTATACGGTGCGAAACGAACAAGGGATTTAGGGTACTGTATCCAACGGCGATCGAGTGGATTGAGCGAAATATAGACGAGATATAGCTTGTTGATATCCTAAAATAAAACGGTTACAATCTTCATATAATGAAACAGGAGGCTGACTGTATGGAACATTCCGAACTTTTTTCTGAAAGACTCGACCGAATCAAAACCGCCGTTTCGCTACAGGCCCCGGACCGGGTTCCGGTTGTTCTGGAATACGGCTCATTTGCCGCCCACATTACCGGCACACCGCTGCCCGAGTACCTATTGAATTTGAAAAACTCCGTGAATATTATGATCGAGGCGTTTCAGCGGGTGACGGAGAAGGCCCCGGCAGACGCCATCAATTACGGTTCTTTTTCACCCTATTTGCTGAGTTACCTCTGGCTTTCCAAGATTGGCGTTCCCGGAGTCGATTTGCCGGACACCGCGTCGCACCAGGTGCTGGAAAAGGAGCTCATGAAGCCCGAAGACTACGACGCGATTCTGGAAAAAGGATGGCCGGCTTTCCATCAGGAATTTATTGAAACCCGGGTGCTCAATGATGTTCCCGAAAAATACTGGCCGCTCAACCAGCCCGCGCCCGACGTGCTGGGGCAGTGGACCGGCATTGATACGCCGGTTTTAAGCGGCGGTACTATCGGAACGCCCTTTGAATTTTTATGCGGCGGGCGTTCGCTGACACAGTTTTTCATGGACCTGCTAAAGATGCCGGATAAATTGCAGGAAGTAATGGATGCCATGATGCCGCATCTATGTGCCCCAGCCTGCGAGGGTGCCAAAAATAATGGCTTTCCCACCGTATGGGTGGGCGGATGGCGGACCGCGCCGGTGATGCTGTCTCCCCAAAGTTGGGATCGGTTTGTCTGGCCCTATTTTGTGCAAATCGTCGAGGAGGTCCTCGCCCAGGGATTGATTCCCATTCTTCATCTCGATGCCAACTGGGACCGTGAGCTTGCGCGGTTCCGAGAGTTGCCCAAGGGCAAGTGCATCATGGCCCTGGATGGAGATACGGACATTTTCAAGGCCAAGGAAATTTTGGGTGATCACATGTGCCTCATGGGGGACGTGCCGCCGAGTATGCTTGTTACGGACAGTCCAGACGAGGTGTATGCTTATGCAAACCGGTTGATCCGTGAGGTGGGAAAGGAAGGATTCATCCTCCAGTCCGGATGTGACATCCCCGAAAATGCGAAACTCGAAAATGTGCAAGCCATGGTTGCGGCGGCTAATGACAGCTGACAGGAGCAGATATGACATCAACATCACACCTACCGGCAGAACCGATTCTGAATATCGATTATAAGGCCATCACCGCCCTGTTTCAGAAAGCCTCCGAAGACGGAAGGCAGTCGCTATTTGAACACGAGGTCTATGAGCTGCTGAAAAAATCCGGTGCGGAAACCCCACCCGGTTGCCATCTACTGGAACGCGGCGGGCGCCCGGACGATTCGCTGCTAAACGCGTTGCCCGGCGATAAGGTGGTCCTGAAGATCATATCACCGACCATCGTTCATAAATCGGAAGTCGGCGGTGTTCGGGTTGTCGCCAATTCACCGGATAAAATCCGTTCGGCTTGGCGGCGAATGACCAGCGAGGTGCCCGAAAAATACGCCGACTGGATTGCACGCCATTCGGATCAGGCGCCGGAGGCCTACCGTGGCCTTTCGGACGATGCGCTCCTCTCTGCGATCATTGGCGATATTCGCGGGGTGCTCATGGTGCAGTACATGCCCCCGGATTCCGAATCTTTCGGTAACGAATTGATTGTGGGCTTTCGCAATACGCGGGAATTCGGGATGGTTATCAATGCCGGGCTGGGGGGGACCGACACCGAACTGTATGCCAAGCGGTTTCGAAAAGGCCAGGCGGTACTGGCCGCCTCAACCGAAATGACCGATGCGATTACCTTCTTTGACCGGTTTCGCCAAACCATTTCCTATCGGAAGATGGCCGGTCTCACGAGAGCCCAGCGGCGCATTGTCACGGACGATCAGCTGGTGGAATGTTTCGGATCGTTCATCGCCATGGCCAACTATTTTTCTCCGCTGAATCCGGATGCACCGTTTGTCATCGATGAACTGGAAATCAACCCATTTGCGTTCACCGATTTTCTCATGACGCCTCTGGATGGATTGTGCAAATTTTCCAAGCCCGGATCGTTGCCTGCAAAGCGACCGATCGCGAAAATTGACAAATTGCTGCACCCAAAACGAATTGGAATTATCGGTGTATCGGCCACGCGAAAAAATTTCGGCCGTATCATCCTTGAAAATATCATTGCCAACGGATTCGATCCGGACATGATTACCATCATTCGGCCGGGCATCGACGAAATCGACGGGGTTCGCTGCGTAGCCGACCTTTCGGCGTTGACAGATAAACTCGATCTCTTTGTGGTTGCCGTGGGGGCCGAGAAAGTGCCGGACCTGGCCGATCAGATCATTTCCCTGGAAAAGGCGGATACCGTCATGCTCATTCCCGGCGGTATCGGGGAAAAGGTTGGAAGTGAGGCGCGCGCGCAGCAATTAATCGATCATATCACGGCTGCTCACCAGAAACCCGACGGCGGGCCCATATTCCTGGGAAGCAACTGCCTTGGGGTCATCTCCCATCCGGGCCGATACGATACGCTCTTCATCCCGGAAGAAAAGCTACCCAAGCAGCGCGGCGATTACCGACGAAGCGCCGCATTCATCAGCCAGAGCGGGGCGTTTATGATTACACGCGTCAGCCGGAAACCCCGTCTTGATCCGGCTTACATGGTCTCCATCGGCAACCAGACAGACTTGACGCTGGGCGACATGCTGTTCTATTTCAAAGACCACCCATCGGTGAATACCCTGGCGGTTTATGCCGAAGGGTTCCAGGATTTAGACGGCCTTGAATTTGCCAAATCGGTTCGCCAGGCGGTTCTCAATGGTAAAGACGTGATATTTTATAAGGCCGGTCGCACCCCGGAGGGAAAAACCGCAACCTCGGGGCATACGGCATCGCTGGCAGGCGATTACACGGTCTGTGAATCGTGTGTCCGGCAGGCCGGCGCCATTGTGGCCCAGACCTTTACCCAGTTCGAGGACCTATTTGTTCTTTCCCAAAGACTCCATGGCAAGAAAATATCGGGAACTCGCCTGGCAGCCGTCAGTGGCGCCGGGTTTGAAGCGGTGGGCATGGCCGATAGCATTCAGTCCGATGATTACGCGATGCAAATGGCCGTATTTAGCCCAGACTCCAATGAGAAAATCGAGTCGATCCTCAAAGAAAAACGCCTGGATGCGCTGGTGGACATTAAAAATCCCCTGGATATCAATCCCGGCGCAGATGACTTGGCCCATGCTGAAATCGTGAAAATTCTCAGTCGAGATTCGGGTGTCGATGCGGTTGTAGTGGGCCTCGATCCCCTGTCACCTGCCACATATACCCTGGCTGGTGAGATGACTTCACTGGACGGAGAGCAGAGTGTGGTGCATCTGATGCCGAAAATTGCCCATGCCGGTGATAAACCGGTGATCGGCGTCGTTGATGGTGGCAGCCTGTATGACCCGCTGGTGGATGCGCTCGAGGAAAAAGGGCTGCCGGTCTTCAGATCGTCGGATCGCGCGGTTGCGGCCATCGCATTGTATATCGAGGGGCGGTTGGCGGCAGAGCGGATTCGGTTAAATCGTTAAAAAACGGATCCGGACGGTACAACCCGGGACGCATTTCTGGGTATCATGATGCCTATTTTTCACCGGTTTCACCAGGCGCTATGCCAGGCGCTTCCCGACCTACCGGTGGACAAAGTTGTCAACCGGCTGTTATTCGCCATTGGATCCATGGCACACGCCGTCATGTCCAGACACGGACATGATGGGATGAACCAGGCAACCGAAGGCGGAGCGTCCATAAACATCGACGATCTGATCGAACAACTCATTGCTTTTGTTACCCACGGAATGGAGGGTGCTGCCTGAAAACAGGGTCAAAAAAAGGCTTGGAAAAATTCTGGTGCTCTTGACACATTGTACAGATTTTGATTTTGAGGGCCGTCGCCTTTTCGATTAGAGCACAATTTCGTGAACGAGTTTTATAAAAAAATGGAAAATTATTAAATGAATAGTTGACTTACATATATTTTGCATATATTTAAACATTGTATTTATTTAACTGGGAGAACCCCTTCGTGAACGAGTTATATTTTTAGAATAGGAAAATGACTATGTCAAAATCAGATGATGTTTTGTCAAAAAAGGATGATCAGGGAAAAAAAGAGCTGTTCAACATTCAAGTTAACGGAAGGCAAGTAGATGAAATAGTAAAGCTTCAACATGAGAAGTATTCGAAAGTCGAACTTAGCCGGCAGGGCCAATCCATGATGGCCTTGGCCTTTGTACAGGGTGCCAAGGCGCTTCTCTCGGTGGTTGATAAAGAGAAAGCCAAGGAAGCTTTGGCAAAAGCAGTGTACGATTTTGCCTATATGGGTGCCAGAGCAGCCGCTGAAGCGCGCGGCAATCCAAAGGACCTGAAAAGTTACCTTGAATTCCAGCATGAAGCTATGGGAACATTTCCGTTTATACCACCGGCGGAAATCTTAGAAGAGACAGAAACCAAGTTTGTTGGTGGAGTCCGGTCTTGTCCGTTTGCAGATGCGGTCCGAGATATGGCAGAGAATCTTCCAGAGTATGTAGACCAGGATGTAGTGGAGGTTGTATGTGCACGTTGCGAAACACTTGACTCAGGTCGGGTGGAAGGTTTTAATCCCGATATGAAAATGAAAAGGACCCATTTCATGCTTGGCGATCTTATTGGCGAGCCTCGATCCGAAGCATGTTATTTTGAATTTGAAACGTCCGAATAATACCCCGATCGGATTCTAAATGACGACCTTTTTACAAATCGGTTTTTAAAAAAAGGGAAACGGTATGCAGAAAGAACTTGTCAAAGGATATCCTTCAACCTCGGGTGATGATTACCAGCTCAATTGCATTAGCTTTATCAAGGGTGCGGCACGGACCTATCCGGAAGTGGAGGTCGTATCCCGCCGCCTGGATGGCTCTCTTTTCCGCTATAATTACGGTGAGGCATATAAGCGGATGCAGCAGTTAGCCAACGCTCTGGTGAAACAGGGTGTAAAGCCCGGCGACAGGGTGGCTGTTGTCGAATGGAATACTCATCGCTACTGGGAGCTATACCTGGCTCTTTCCGGGATCGGCGCTGTACTGCTTCAAATCAATCTGCGTATTTCCGAAGAAGACAGAATTTTTATTGTTGGTCACAGTGGGGCAAACCATCTGTTTGTCAATGAAACCTTGTTGTCTTTAGTGGAGCCCATTGCCGACAAGCTTCATACTGTTGAGAAATACTACCTGATTACAGACAAAGATATCAGCCAGGTTAAATCAGGGCTGAATCCGGCGGGCAACTATGAAGATATGCTGGCTGCGGAAAGACCTGAGTTTGACTGGCCCATGGTAGAAGAGACATCGACTTTTTCAGCCTGTTACACTTCTGGGACCACAGGCAGACCCAAAGGGATCTATTATTCCCATCGTTGTATCTATCTCCACACCCAAGCTATGGCACTGACATTCAGCATGAGCGATAAGGATGTACTGCTTCAGACCGTTCCCATGTTTCACTGCCAAGGCTGGGGCTTGTTCTTTTCCGCCTGTCTGGTCGGAGCAAAACTTGTTTTCCCTGGTATGTACACCGCTGAAACACTTAACATACTCGTGGACCTGATGATATCGGAAAAGGTTACCATTAACCAGGGTGCTCCCGCGATTTTGATTCCGATGCTGCAATACCTTGAATCGTTGCCTGAAAAACCGAAATTTGAAAACTTGAAAATAGTGTCCGGAGCCACAGAACCGCCTTTATCAATGATGAAAGGTTTTGCTGAATATGGTGTGGATATCTGGCACGCTTATGGTGCCACCGAGACCACTCCCCTGGTAGCACTGAACACCTTAAAACATTCCCTGTCCGGACTGTCTGATGAGGATAAGTGGGAACTGAAAAAGAAACAAGGCCTACCTTCAGTCGGTTTGGATATCAAAATAGTTGATTCTGAGGGTATTGAACTGCCCCATGACGGTGAATCTGCTGGTGAAATCCTGATCAAGGGCCCCTGGATTATCCAATCTTACCATGATGATCCTCGTACAGCCGCCGCCTTTACCAAAGATGGTTACTGGTGTTCCGGGGATGCAGGTTGTATTGATCAAAACGGTTATCTCAAGATTACGGACCGTTTTAAAGATATCATCAAAAGTGGGGGGGAGTGGATTTCCTCCATTGATCTGGAAAACTGCATAATGGCACACCCGGATGTGATAGAAGCTTCTGTAGTTGGCATTGAGCATCCCAAGTATCAGGAAAGACCTTTGGCATTGGTGGTTGTCCGTCCGGGAAAAACTTTGACAAAAGATGATGTTCTCAATACCATTGGCACTCAGTTTGCCAAATGGCAGTATCCGGATGATGTGATTTTTGTGGATGAGATCCCCAAGACCAGCGTGGGTAAATTTTCTAAAAAAGACATTCGAGCGCAGTATAAAGATTTTTATATGGGATAGCAGGACTATATTGTATGCCTGGAAACCAATCTGCGGAGATTTGGAGGAAGACCTTGTTGCGTGATGCCACACCAAGGTTTTTCTTAAAAAATTTGGTCAAGTAGATATTCCTAACATTCACCCATTTATCTTCAATATCGAGATAACATACACAAGCTTCTGTGTGCTGAGACCCAATATCTGAGCATGTTATCAACTTATCTTTTTTATTATAAACTTATGTGTAGTCCAT
>JAFDDL010000184.1 GCA_019310865.1 Deltaproteobacteria bacterium
ACGCTGGTCACTCTCTGCGCTTTTTGTTTGTTGGCGTCACCTTGTTACGGTCAGGCTCTGGCGGTTTTTGAAGGACAAAACGGAATCATAAAGATCGCCGGCGGCACAGCCCACATCCCGGTGATGAAAGAGGCGGCCAAACGGATCATGACGCGCCACAAAGATATTGTTGTCACCGTGGCCGGGGGAGGATCCGGTGTGGGCATCAAGCAGGTAGGTGAGGGTCTTGTAAATATCGGCAACTCGGGGCGTAAACCCAATCCCGAGGAGATCGGACGGTATGACCTGAAGATGTTCAAATGGGCCATCGACGGTGTCGGCGTGGTGGTCAATCCGGCCAATTCCGTAAAATCCCTGACGAAAGATCAGTTGAAGGATATTTTTTCGGGAAAAATCGACAACTGGTCAACTCTGGGCCGCGCGGATCATGCCATCACGCTCTACACCCGGGATGAGGCCAGTGGCACCCGCGCGGTATTCTGGAAAAAAGCCCTGGATAAAGGCGACATATCCACGAAGGCCCTTTTTGTTCCATCCAATGGGGCCATGAAAACCGCCGTAGCCAATGACCCCTATGCCATCGGCTACGTCTCCGTTGGTCATATGGACGATACGGTGGTCCCCGTAGCCCTTGACGGTGTAGCGCCGACCCTGCAAACCGTAAAAAGCGGCCAATATAATGTGGCTCGCGGACTTTACAGCAACACCAAAGGTGAGCCCGCAGGCTTGACGCGGCTGTTCATCGAGTACCTTTTCACACCCGAAGGACAGAAAATCGCTGCGGATAAGGGGTTTATTCCGGTAAAATGACATCCAAAGAAATCTTCGCAAAAAGCGTATTTCTTTTTTGCGCAATAGCCAGTGCGGTCATTATCTTGGCGATACTGGGATTCATGATCGCACTGGGCCTTCCTCATTTTAAGGGGAGTACTGTCGCCATTTTGACCGGACCATGGGCTCCTCACAAGGGACATTATGGAATATTGCCGATGATCTCCGGCACGCTTTGGATCGCATTTCTGGCCACGGCGCTCTGTCTGCCCCTTTCCCTGGGAACATCCTTTGTGATCACCAGTTTAGGCGGACCGCGGTTGCGTAGACTGCTGGGCGCGCTGGTTCGATTCATGACCGGCATCCCGACGGTGATTTACGGTTTTGTGGGCATCTTTCTTCTGGTTCCACTGATACGGGAAGGGCTCGGCGGGCCGGGGATGTGCGTGCTTGCGGCCGGAATCATGCTGGCCCTTTTGATCAGCCCCACGATGATCCTGTTTTTTACAGACAGCCTGCAGTCCGTGAATTCGGCCTATGTTCAGGCCGCCAAGGCGCTCGGAGCCAACCGTGTTCAGCGGCTATTACACGTGATGGTCCCCAAGGCCATCGGCGGCATGACATCGGGGATTATCCTTGCGTTGGGCCGTGCCTTGGGAGATACCCTCATCGCATTGATGCTGGCTGGAAACGCGATCCGAGCACCACACGGATTTCTGGACCCGGCCAGGACGCTGACCGCTCATATCGCACTGGTCAAGGCCGCCGATTTCAATAGCCTGGCGTTTCGCTCCATCTTTGCCTGCGGTATCGCCCTGTACCTGTTCACAACCGTGGCCACCATCGCAGTAAGGTTTATGGCGCGCGGAAAAAGGGTGATGTCGTGATCCATGGTTTTGCAGAAAAGGCAGTCGCATTTCTTTCCTGGACGATGACCGTTGTCCTTTGCCTTTGCGTGTCGATTTTTTTGACATACCTGTTGATCAAGGGCCTGCCGAGTCTCGGAATTGAGCTGATTTTTGGTCAAACTGATCCGTTGATGGCGCTATTGGGTCGCGACCGGGTGTTTGACGGTATCTTCCCGGCCATGGTCGGGACCTTTTGCCTGGTGGTATTTTCCGCTTTGCTGGCACTGCCGATGGGCGTATGTTCCGGCATCTATCTGGCGGAGTATGCAAAACCTGGAATGAAAAAGATATTGGGGGGCTTGTTCGATATTCTGGCCGGCATCCCATCCATTGTCATCGGCTTGTTCGGCTTCAGCCTCGCTATTTTTCTGCACAGGCATTTTTCTGACCGCATTGGGCCCTGTCTGTTCATCAGCGCAGGGTCTCTTGCCGTGCTCGTACTTCCCTATATCGTCCGGAGCACCCAAACGTCCCTGGAAGAGCTGCCGGCGGACATCCGCAAGACCGCTCTTGCCCTGGGTGCAACCAAATTGCAGAATATTGAATATGTATTAGTCCCGAACGCGCTCTCCGGAATCAGTTCCGGCGTGTTTTTGGCCATTGGCAGATGTGCCGAGGACACAGCGGTCATCCTTTTAACCGGGGCGGTGGCCACGGCCGGCGTGCCGTCTTCCCTGTTGGCGCAATACGAGGCCCTGCCCTTTTATATTTTCTACATATCCAACCAGTATTCGAACCCTGCGGAGCTTTCCAATGGGTATGGGGCCTGCCTTGTTCTTTTGGGAATCTGTGCGGTTTTATTCATGTTTGCCTATGGAATGAAAAAACATTTGTTTTATCGGACACTCTACCGGGCTTAGGACTCGCGTCGGTTAGATGGACTAATATATTAATGGAAACAACAGACAAGATCATCGTCAACGGGGTCAGCTTCTCTTATGGCCGAAACCAGGTACTGACCAACATTTACGCGAATTTTCAGGCACATACCCTTACGGCCATTACGGGGCCTTCCGGTCAAGGTAAATCAACGCTGTTGGGAATATTCAATTGTATGTGGAACGAGATTCCCGGCGTCCGCTGCACCGGAAAAATCCAAATCCGCCTTGGCGGTCAATGGATATCGCCGCAGAAGAAAGATATCTCCCTGCCGCTGCTGCGTCAGAAGGTTGCCATGATATTCCAGGAACCGAACCCGCTGCCCATGAGCATTGCCAAAAACATGGCGTTTCCCCTGAAGCTTGCCGGCGTTCGGGATAAAAGCATCATCGAAGAAAAAATTCAGGCGGCATTGATAAAGGCTTTTTTATGGGAGGAAGTGAAAGATCGCCTGGAAGAAAGCGCGCTGAATCTGTCCGGCGGACAGAAACAGCGGCTGTGCATAGCCCGGGCACTGGTACTGGGGCCGGAAGTGCTGCTATGCGATGAACCCACCAGTTCTCTGGATTCCAAGGCCGCCGGAATTATCGAGGAACTCCTTGTCAGCCTCAAGGCAAATTGCACCCTCCTGGTGGTTTCTCATTACATGGACCAGGTAAGACGGATCGGGGACCAGGTGATGGCCCTTGAGGATCAGGGTTTGATTAGAATTTAACGTACTTGTCTTTTCCCCATAAATGCCCTATATGTTTTTCAATCAAATCAGCCAGGGGGCGATCGTTGCCCCTATTTTTTTATTGTTCAATAGGGTCTCAAACCATGAAAATAGATCGAGCTGGAGAAATCGTTGACAGTTTCCACGTGGTGGGACCTGTCCCTCGCATTTATTCGTCTTAGCTGAATCTATTGACTTTTTAGTGCATTGTGGTTCTCGATAACTCGTATTCATTGAAATAATTGATTTTATCATCCTTAGCAAGAGGATGCCAGGTCCTCCATATTCATAGCTCAGAACCAATTTTAGACAAACAGGCGATGGTTTAAGGGTAAAATTTATTATGAAAATCATTGATTCAACCATTGTAACCGAAACAAAATTTGTAACACTTTTTGCAGTTTCCTACCTGGATAGGAAGGGCAATACCAAGCGCTGGCACATGGTCAGCAGGGGAAAACAGCCAAAATGCATCACTGGCGAAAACCAGCAACCCGATGCAACGATCATTGTCCCATATCACCGCCGGGAGCGTAAACTGGTTGTGATTAGGGAGTTTCGGATCCCCGTAGGCGGGTACCAGTATGGTTTCCCAGCCGGGCTTATAGACCCCGGCGAAGACCTTTCTATCTCGGCCGGCAGGGAACTCCATGAAGAAACAGGGCTGGAATTGATTAGCGTATACCGTCACAGCCCGCCCATCTTCTCCTCCGCGGGCATTACGGACGAATCCATTGCCATGGTATTTGCCGAAGTGGCCGGTACACCCAGCACCCGCCACAATCAGGATTCGGAAGATATTGAAATTTATTTAATGGGCCGGGAAGAAGTGAGAGGCCTACTGCAGCGCAGCGACATCGTTTTCGGCGCCCGGGCCTGGCTGGTCATGGATGCTTATGTCCGCACGGGTTCAGATTACTTAACCGGCAACTAATTCCTGATCAACTTCCTGATCGAAATCAAAATTTTCCCAGAATGGGTTCCCAGGATATTTTTCCTTGAACGATTCAATCATATCGTTCAGGGGAAGGTCTGCATATTCGCCACGATTCCGGATATATTCCATGTGTTTTGCCCCCTCCATGTCGAAGGGGTGATAAATTGAATCGTTGGTGCCATCGAATTCGAGGGGCCTTAACCGAAACTTTTCACAAAGCTCTATGTTGAATGCAGGCGTCGCCTTGACCCACTTGTCATCCAAGTAGATGGACGTGTAACCATGCCAGAAAAATATATCCGACTTCATAAATTTGCGCATTCTCTCAGTCGACAAATGATTTCGGACGTCAGCGAATCCCAGCCTTGCTGGAACGTCCAAGGCTCGGCAGCATGCGGCGAGAAGAATCGCCTTGGGCACACACCATCCACGGCCGGATGCCAGCGTCGTGTCTGCCCTTAGCCCTTTAACCGATAGCTCAAAAGAATAGGGATCATACCGAATACCATCTCGAACCGCATAGTACAGCGCAATGGCTTTATCCTGTTGCGTCAACGCATCTTTGGTCTTTTCCTTTGCGAATTGCGCTACCGCCGGATGCGTAAAATTAATCGTTTCAGTCTCTTGAAGATATTCTAACAATTTTGATTTCATCGATTCCTACCCTTCTTCCAGAAATGAGTCAGTAGTGGTATCGCAATTGGGCGATATGAATCGCATGTTCCTGCACGCTACGCAGCCTTAAACCTGCGCCCTTTCCGGTTGCGTGTTTCGCCCTGTTTGGACCGATTTGTGCCGTGATTGCCTGGGGCGACCTCAATGGAAACGGTTTTACCATTGATTTTGGCATGCTGAAACGCATCCATTATCTGGGAGGTAAATCTGCTGTCTGCTTCAAGAAGCACCTTGTTGCGCATAATTTCAATTTTTCCAACTTTAATCCGCCTGACACCTGGAACCCCATTGATCTTACCAATCAGGCCCTGGGGCATAATCCCGTCACGCCGGCCAACGTTCAGAAAAAACCGGGTAAACTTCTGTTTGCGATTTGGATTGTTAACCGGTGCCCCACCCTGTCGTTCTTTTTTACCATGCTGTTTTTTCGCCCCATCACTTACATTGAGATCGGGCGCATTTTTGTAATATTCCAAAAATCGATTAAACTCCAGGGATACAAATCGCTTAATAAGCGCTTCACGGTCCAGGGATTCGAGCTTTCCCGAAATTTCTGCATACAGCGGATCGATCTGGTCGTGGTCCACATCCACTTGGGTAATGTCATCAACCAGGCGAAGCAGCTGCTTTTTACATATCTCCATTCCCGATGGAATGCGGCATTGCTTAAATTTCTTTTTAATATTCTTCTCAATTGCCCTGATCCTGAATCGCTCCTTCATATGAACGATTGCAACCGAGGTCCCGGTTCGGCCAGCCCGGCCGGTACGACCGCTTCTATGGGTATAGCTGCCGATTTCGTCAGGAAGATTGTAATTGATCACATGGGTCAGGTCATTGACATCCAGGCCACGGGCGGCAACATCGGTTGCCACAAGTAGTTGAAGATTTTTGCACCGAAATTTCTTCATCACTTGATCGCGCTGGGCCTGGGACAAATCGCCATGCAACGCATCGGCGTTGTATCCGTCCTGGATCAATTTATCGGCGATTTCCTGGGTCTCCTGCCGGGTGCGGCAAAAAACAATGGCATAAATATTGGGGCAATTGTCCACAATCCGCTTCAACGCACGATAGCGATCCCTGGCATGAACCATGTAAAACTCATGGCGCACATTTTCAGCGCCTGCGTTGCGTTCACCGATCGTAATCTCAACAGGATCAGACATGTATTTGCGGGCTATCGCGGCAACTTCCTTCGGCATCGTTGCCGAAAACAACCATGTGTTTTTTCCCGAGGGTGTTTGCTCCAGTATTGCGTTTAGCTCATCTTGAAACCCCATCTGCAGCATTTCATCAGCCTCATCAAGCACGACATAGCGCACACCGGATATGTCAACCTTGCGGCGGTTGATGAGGTCTTTCAAGCGCCCTGGGGTTGCAATAATAATCTGGACACCTTTACGAAGGACTTTAATCTGCTGGACTATACTGGCGCCACCATAGATTGCCAATATTCTCACGCCCTCAATATACCGGGAATAGGTTTCCAGATCTCTGGCTACTTGCACGCAAAGCTCCCGCGTCGGACACAAGACCAAGCATTGAGTCTGCACGCTTCCTGCGTTTGTCAGTTGAATCAATGGAAGACCAAACGCTGCTGTTTTGCCGGTACCGGTCTGTGCCAGACTTACCAGATCAACCCGGCGTTCGAGCATTAATGGAATGACCTGTGCCTGAACCGGGGTTGGTTCTTGAAATCCCAAAGATACCAATCCGTTAAGGATATCGCTGTTAATACCAATTTCTGCAAATGTGTTCATAATATTTATTCTTTTAAGGTGTTGAATTTGAATCAGCACCCGCTTTCCCTGTTCCCATAAAAAAAGCCCTGGAATTATTCCAGGGCTTACGTGATTTTTCGTTACAACCAGGAATTCTAATAATTTTTCGAACCTTATTCGTTGTTAAAACCAAAGTCAAGAACCAGTTTCAAAACAGCTGACAAAGAAATCGCCATCGACTTGCAGTTTTACGATGTGGTGTTCGCATATTTAACGGGGAAACGGTATCCGGAATTGCCACAGCCATTGAGACATTTTCAAAACGTTCAAGTTCGGTTCAGATCAAGGCGGACAAAAATTTTAACCACAGGCATACATTGAGTATTCCGAGGATTAAAATTTTTGTCCAACACAGATATGGGCCGAAATGGGGCGTTTTGAAACTGGCTCCAATTGATCTCTTTTAAAAATTCACCTGATCCAATCCCTTTAGTCCGAGAATCTGACGGGCCTCGTCCGGCGAGGCGGGTTCGGTGCCAAGCTCCCGGGCGATCCGGACGATCTTTTCCACCTGTTCGGCGTTGCTTTTCGCCAGGCGGCCTTTTTCAATATAGAGGCTGTCCTCCATCCCGACCCGTACGTTGCCGCCCATGACAAGGGAACCGGTGCAAATGGGCATCTGGGCCCGCCCGGCGGCACATACGGACCAATTGAAATCGCCCAACAGGTCCTTTGCCGTTCGGTGCAGGAAAACAAGATTGTCCAGGGTGGCCGGTATGCCGCCCAGGATACCCATGACAAACTGGATGTAGACGGGCGCATCGAGATGCCCCTCGCTTATCATGTAGGCTGCGTTATTGATCATCCCCACATCGTATATCTCCAGTTCGGGTTTGGTGTTGCATTCCTTGAAGGCCCGACTGAATTCCTTCATGGTCTTGAAGGTATTGGTGAAAACGTTTTCCTCGGTGGAGGCCAGCAGCTGAGTTTCCCAGTCAAATTGCCACTGGTCGTATTTTTTAGCGAGGCCGAATAAACCAAAGTTAAGAGACCCAAAATTAAAGCTGCCGAGCTCCGGGTTGAAACGGGTCACCGTCGACAGACGCTGTTCCGTAGTCATTCCCGGGGCGCCGCCGGTGGTCAAACACAGAATCATGTCGCAGCGGGATTTAACATCCGAGACCACCTCCTCGTAGAGTTCCAGCGAGGGGGCGGGCATCCCGGTTTCCGGGTTTCTGACATGGATATGGGCCACCGCAGCGCCGGCCTCGTGCGCCCGGACCGCCTCGTCGGCGATCTGCTTGGGGGTAATGGGCAAATGGGGACTCATGGTTGGGGTATGGATGGCACCGGTGATGGCGGCCGTAATGACGGTTTTGGACATTTATTCACCTATCTGATTTTTTGTATGGGACGGGTATGAATGGCAGGGTCATTCAGACCGCAGCCTTTAATCCAGCGCCAGGGGATACTGTCCGAACTCCTGGATGGCCTTGACCATGGTGACGTAGTTTTCCGGTTTCACGCCGGAGTGAATCGAATTGCTCGACATGCAGATGTAGCCACCGCCGCTGCCGGCCTTTCGGATGCAGTCCTTGACCTCCCGGCGAACTTCTTCCGTGCTTCCCCAGCTCAGAGTCGGACCGCAGTTGACGTTACCGGCCAGGCAGATCTTGTCACCGTACGCCTGTTTGACTTTGGCCAATTCCATACCGGCAATGGGATCAATGGGATGCAGGCCGTTGATTCCGGTTTCAACGAGCAGGTCGAGGATCTTCCAGATTTTTCCATCCGTATGCTTGAGCACCGGAATGTTCATGCTGTGGGCCAGTTCAACCTGCTTTTTCAAAGCGGGGACCATGAACCGAGCCGTATGGGCAGGAGACATGAATGGACCCTTTGTCATGGCC
>JAFDDL010000749.1 GCA_019310865.1 Deltaproteobacteria bacterium
GTCTATATCCCGTTCATAATCTTTTACTTCACGCATCAAAATATGTAAATATGGGCTGACGATATCCCATAACATGCTTATATGTCTTAATAGAATTGGCATTCGCGCTTCTTTATAAATTGTAAAGTGAAATTTCCTGTTGACCCTAAGACTTTCATCAGAATCAAGTGGATGATATGTTTTTACATATTGATTATGTAGGTCTTGCAAACGTTCTATGGTTTTTTCGGATCGAAATTAGCAATAAAAATATTAGACCGCTGATATTCTACGGCGCAATTTTTTCCTTTTTTACATTACTATCAGCACTCCACACACCGGGCAAACCGTTTGGTGTCCTCAGTCTGTTGCCAGTCTGTTTTACCATTATTGCGGCTATAACGACCAGACGAGTGCTTGAACCTCTTCTTGCAGGCGTTATGGCGGGTATATTGTTGCTGGATCCAACGAGCCTTTTCACTCAGTTAGGTACTATATCAACCAATGCCCTCAGAAATGAGACCATTGTCTGGATTATTCATACAATCAAAAACTTCTTTATATTTATGTTATCTATGATATATTTTGATCTGACGATGGTACTTTCAACCATCTGGATGATGAAGGAGCCTGAGACGAGCATCTGTTGCAGCTGATGGAGAATTCGCGACTGTTTATAGAACTGTTTCAAAATCATTTTGTGTGGGTGTTTATTGGCAACTGGGAAATAGGAGAGAAATCATGAAGGGAGGTCACGACATAAGACATGCGGCATTTTTGTGCGTTCTCATGGTGCTTTTTGCGGCGGTGTACGTTGCGGGATTCCCCGCAATTGCGCTTACGCAAGAGGTTGCCGAAGAGCCGAAGAGCGGGGATTGGATCAGTGTTCTCAAGTTTGAAGAACCCCGCTTCGCATATTCCGAACTCGGAATGCTTGGAGGGGACACCGCCGAAGTCCTGGAGACGATGCACCGCATAAAAGAAGGCGATATGGAGAGCTGGTATGAGGAATGGAACAGGACCGCAGAGCGGATTTTCAAGGTCGCCAAAGAAGCCGAAAAGAAAGGCCATGATGTCAGCGCGGGTGAAGCCTATATGAGAGCCCGGCATTATTACATGGAGTCTGAATTCTATACGCATGATGATCTCACTAAGCCTCGGGCGGTAGAGCAAGCCAGAAAGAGTGTTGCCTGTTTCAAAAAAGCCATAAAGCTCCTTCGCGTTCCCGTGGAGATCGTCAGCATCCCGTATGAGGATACGACCCTGCCCGGCTACCTGTACACCTCGCCCTATGCAGGCGAGTCCGAGCCTCTGCTCATATGCCATACGGGCTTTGACGGAAACGTTGAGGGGATGTATAGCACCGCGATGGCGGCCATCGAGCGCGGATACCATTGCCTGGCCTTCGAAGGTCCGGGCCAGGGCGGCATGCTGAGAGATCGAGGGATGAAGTTTCGTCCCGACTGGGAGAACGTAATGACGCCCGTAGTCGATTATGCGGTGACCATTCCCGGAATCGATCCCGAGAAAATAGCCATATCGTGGTAGTCGATTCTGAAACCGACGTCCTAATACAGCAGTCGCAGGCCAAGAAGCTGTATGACAAGCTGAGCAGCCCAAAAACCTGGATGCTCTTCACCGTAGAAGAAGCCGCCAATGCGCATTGCCAGTCGGGCGCCAAATCGGTTTCCTTCCATTGGCTGGATGAGTTCTTTGACCACTCCCGCAAGAAACCAAACTCGCAATAAAGGCTTAGATGGATCTCGTAATTTTCGAGGAAAATAAACCCCTTGTATTGCATGCCCTTGGCAATGGAGATTTTGAATATATCGAGTCTGCCAGCGAGGTATATGAGGCCGATTTTTTTCGATTCATTAAGGCCGGAACAATTCTCGATAAACTTGCAGCAACCTATCCTACTCCCCGCAAAAAGGAAGATGTATCTTTATGGTTTTATATAACCTTTCAATGCGACTTCATGGTGTCCATTCCTTCAATGCCTTTCCTATAGTGGTTCGCTCCGGCGGGATGCTCAACGCTTTTGGACCTAACCCATCTTTGTGGGTTTTTCATCAAAAATAGCTTAAAAAGGGTGTTTAATATGCCCTAAAGGTGAGAAATTCAATGGGACAAATGATGTGCCGGTAATGGATCGTCCGGAAGTCGATCCACTGACAGTCATCAACACCGGCGATTATGTGAAAATCGACGGCGATCCCCGCACCATTGAGATAATTCCCAAGAACACGGATTGACCTGTTAAAGGGCTTCTGGTTTATAACGTGTCGTCCACTGTTGCCTTGGTCAATGAGTTTGGTGACAGGGTTGTTCTGAATATTGTCGGGAATGTTTTTGAGTGTTAAATTTCAGAAAAGGAGCAAATATGTTTAAACAAGATCTTTGTGATCTCTGCGGTGATTGTCTGGTTGAATGCCGGTGGATGGATGTGGATCCGGAACAGGCTACGAACTGGATGCAGGCTATGATCAATGATGAAAAAACAACAGTTCTTGAAAAATGTATTACCTGTTTTGCCTGCAATGAAATTTGCCCCAATGGTGCAAACCCATTTGATTTGATAGCTGATCTTCAGGAAAAATACCGGATATTTATTTCCAGGGACGATGCCCAAAAAACAGAAGCACGATATGCGTTTACCGGTGAATTAAAATCATCCCCCAAGGCTGAACGGGTCATGACAACGTGTGTGTTTGAAAAAACAGATCCGCACCTGATTCAGGGTGGCATTTATGACCTGCCAAGGGTAGGGGGGAAACCCTATTTTTGCTGGCTGTTGTTTAGTCATTACGGCGCAACCAGCATCCAGGAAAAGCATGCCCGGGAAATGGTTGAACGTCTTTCTTTGACAAATGCGAAAGAGATTGTCTGCTTTCATGATGATTGCTATGCCATGCTCGCTACAATTGCTCCTGAATATGGAATCGATGTA
>JAFDDL010000185.1 GCA_019310865.1 Deltaproteobacteria bacterium
TTGAAGCAAAATGATGGAGGCGTATGCCTGTTCGGGAACCGGCTGATAGACAAACAGCAGCAGAATACCGGTGATAACTTGAAAACACACCAGAAGAGCGGCCATGCCGCCAAGGCCCCAGGTGTGCCGGAATGCGATGGTGCTTTCCGGAACCTTGGGAGGATGGATGTGAAGCAGTAAACTGAAGAAAGAGTTCGATGCCACGGGGTCAACACCTGGGTCGCTAAAAGAGTTCAAAATCTTTATGAATTTGTTTCTATATCAAACTAATGCAAAATAGTCATATTGAATATAGACAGGAAGGCGCGAGCCCTTAAATTCTCTATTTTAATTGTTGAAATGACCCGTTAGAATCCCAGCCAGTTTTTCCGGGGGCGTCAGGATCAATTCGTTGCGCAGCAGCTTTTGTAGAAAATAATCGTCGGTACGATAATTTTCATAGACATTTTGCCGCGATATGATTCGAATCATACAGCGAAAGGATGGATCCGATTCCCCCATGGGACCGGAGTAGACGGCAAAGTTGAACGTCGATATACCCATATCGGCATAGCCTTTCAGCACCCGAACCAATCCTTCGGAAAGCCCGGACAGGTCTGATTCGCTTAATTCCGTAAAACGAGTCCGCTCCGGCATGACGCCCAACACCTCATTGGTCCCCTCAGGCGAAAAGGCTGCCAGCCAGTTCACCGGCCCGGTGGTGCCGATATACCGCTCGGCCGTCTTCATTTCGGTTGCCACCAGATCCGACCAGTAGCAACTCTGATTTTTGTCAAAATACCGTCTGCCAAGTGACAACAACCTTTCCAGATAGGTCGGCGGCATGTCGCCGCCCACCACTTGAAAATGGGGGTGTGCGATGCTGGCGCCGGCCGGACCCAGATAATTTCCGTTAATGGTCAGATAGTCGACATTCGATTTGCCTTTGGAAAGCGCCTTCGCAAAAAGTCGAACGGTTTCAAAGGCTTCCTGGACCGTTGGCGTGTGAAAATCATCCAATGGCACATAATGCCGGTCCCCGACCCGGATCACGGCGTGCACCTGGGATACCGGAAACAAATTGGGAAACAAAACGGCCTGGCCCACCTGGATACGACCCGAGGGTATCATCTCCTCGGGATAGGTCGGCGTCATCTCTTTCCACCGGTCGCCGCATAAAAAACATCGCAATTCACTGTCGCGGGCCAGCTTTTGAATCAGCGCCGCGTCGCTTTCGCCGTAAAACATGGCGACCTTATCCTCCAATCTCTGGTTGAAGACACTCTGGCTGCCGGTCAGCGGATCCCTTCGAACTTCCAGCGTCTGCGTGTCGAGCGCGTTGTTCATCATGGGGTTGTGAATGGTTGATGTTTGAATGTGTTTGGCAAACGCAATTTTTTCGGTCATGACCCCTTCCCCTATTTATTAAAAATCGTCGGTAATTTTTCCGTACCTGCTGAATTTTCTGGAATAAGGGTTCGCCCAATCCAGTTAGATTTCAGCTTAATCGATTTCCGTTTCTGAGTCAAATTTTCCCCAACACCGAAAAAAATGGTTGACATCCGCATTATTTATATAATAAAGATGAACAAATTAAATGAATTTAATTCAATAAATGAATATAGGGAGATCTAAAGATGTCAGAGAAAGAAGTCATTGAGATATCCGGGGCTCAGATCGCTGTCCATTGGCAGGAGGAAGGGTATTATTATCCGTCACCGCAGTTTATCGCCCAGGCAAATTGCACCGATCCAACGATTTACGATCAGTTCAGCCTCGATAACTTCCCGAACTGTTTCAAAGCCTATGCCGATCTGCTGGACTGGGACGAATATTGGCACACCATTCTCGATACCAGTGACGCACCGTGCTGGAAATGGTTCGTGGGCGGAAAGTTAAATGCAAGCTATAACTGCATTGACCGTCATCTGGCCAAAAACAAAAATAAGACCGCCATTCATTTCGTTCCCGAATTGGAAGCGGAAAAAATCGAGCATGTCACCTATCAGGAGCTCTATGTCCGGGTGAACGAGTTTACCGCCCTGCTACGGGATTTTGCCGGTTTAAAAAAAGGCGACCGGGTCACTTTGCACATGCCCATGGCGCCCGAACTTCCCATCACCATGCTCGCCTGCGCCCGGCTTGGGGTCATCCATTCCCAGGTTTTCGGCGGATTCAGCGGCAAGGCCGCCGCCGATCGAATCGTCGATTCGGGAAGCGAGGTGCTCATCACCATGGATGCCTATTATCGCGGCGGCAAACTGCTCGATCACAAGGAAAAGGCGGACGTGGCCGTTGACAAAGCCACCCAGGAAGGTCAGAGCGTCAAAAAGGTGCTCGTCTGGCAGCGATATCCCGGCAAAGCGTCCAGCCCGACACCCATGCAGGAGGGCCGTGATTTTTTTGTCAACGATCTGCTAAAGGACTATTACGGGAAACGGGTCGAACCGGAGCCGATTCCGGCTGAAGATCCCCTTTTTCTGATGTACACCTCCGGCACTACCGGAAAACCCAAGGGATGTCAGCACAGCACCGGCGGATACATGAGCTATGTGGCCGGCACCTCCAAATATGTACAGGACATTCATCCGGAAGATGTCTACTGGTGCATGGCCGACATCGGATGGATCACTGGCCATTCTTATATTGTCTACGGTCCGTTGTCCCTGGGTGCGTCCACGGTGGTCTATGAGGGAGTTCCCAATTACCCCGACCCGGGCCGGCCCTGGCGAATCGCCCAGGATCTGGATGTCAACATCTTTCACACGGCCCCCACGGCCATTCGCGCCCTGCGAAAAATCGGAGCGAACGAGCCTGCCAAATACAACTATCATTTCAAGCATATGACAACCGTCGGCGAGCCCATCGAGCCGGAGGTCTGGAAATGGTACCATGAAGTGGTGGGAAAGGGTGAAGCCATCATCGTGGATACCTGGTGGCAAACCGAAACCGGCGGATTTCTCTGCAGCACCCTGCCGGCCATCAAACCCATGAAGCCCGGCAGCACCGGACCGGCAATGCCGGGTATTCACCCGATCATCTACGACGATGAGGGCAAGGTCATCGAAGCCGGCGAAGGACGCGCCGGCAATATTTGCATTCAAAACCCATGGCCCGGGGCCTTTCAGACCATCTGGGGAGATCGGGATCGTTACGTGACCAATTACTACGAACGATATTGCCGCGATCCCGAGAGCAAGGATTGGCGCGACTGGCCATACCTGACCGGAGATGCGGCCATGCAGTCCGAGGATGGGTATTACCGTATTCTGGGCCGAATCGACGACGTCATCAACGTCTCGGGCCATCGCCTGGGAACCAAGGAACTCGAATCGGCAGCGCTGGTGGTGCCCGAAGTGGCCGAATCGGCAGTGGTGCCGGTGGATGACGACATCAAGGGCAAGGTGCCGGATCTGTATGTATCGCTCTCCCCGGGCCTGGAAGCCAGCGATGAACTTCGAAGCCAAATCGTCCAGGCATTGGTCAGTGAAATCGGACCCATTGCAAAACCGCGTCAGGTCTGGATCGTATCGGATATGCCCAAAACCCGTTCCGGCAAGATCATGCGCCGGGTGCTCAGCGCCATATCCAACAAGTCCGATGTGGGCGATGTCACCACATTAGCCAACCCGGAAATCGTCGAAGAGATCAAAACGATAGTAAGCAAATAGCAGATTGGAATCATGACGAATACGATTCTCATCGTTGACGATGAGCCGAATATCACCATGCCCCTTGAGTTTTTACTGAAACAACACGGGTATCGGGTATCGGTGGCTACCGGCGGCGAAGAGGCATTGGAAAAGATCATCAGTGACAAGCCGGATTTGGTTCTTCTGGATACCATGCTGCCTGGAATCGACGGTTTTGAAGTATGCGAAGTCATGCGATTGAACCCGAAGTGGAAAGACATTAAAATCATTCTCTTAACGGCCAAGGGAACCGATGTGAACATTGCAACGGGGCCGGTGCTGGGTGCGGACGCATACATCACCAAGCCCTTTTCAAACGCCGACATCATTGAAAATGTAAAAGGATTACTGGAAGGCATTAAATAGTGTCCGGTAACCCGTTGCATTGCTTTCAGGCCATCTCCCTGGTCGCCTGCCTCAAAAAGTCTTGCGTCGCGGGCCATCTTCCTATATATGTAAAGATTGACTAAAGTTTCGCGCAAGAAAAGCGAAGCCTAAACCGGAAATGAGGAGTTGAAATGAACATCGCACCCCAAGGCACGACATTTAAAGGCGCAACCCGATATGTACTGGACGGCGAGTTGGCCAAGATTGTAAATATTTCAATGGCACTGGAAATGCCGCTGTTGCTCAAAGGCGAGCCGGGAACGGGAAAAACCATGCTGGCCCATGCCATTGCGGAAAACTTAGACATGCCCCTGATCGTCTTGAATGTCAAATCGAGCATGAAACTCATCGATGCGCTTTACCAGTACGACACGCTGACTCGACTCAATGACAGCCGGTTCGGTGATACCAATCGGAATGTGAGCAACATCGAAGATTATATTAAGATGGGAAAAATCGGTCAGGCATTTACTGCCGAAAAGCGAACCGTGCTTCTGATCGACGAAATCGACAAGGCCGATACGGACTTTCAGGACGACATGCTCGATGTGCTCGACCAGATGGAGTTTGACATCATCGAAATCGACAAGACCATCCCGACCCGGCACCGCCCGGTTATCATCATCACGTCCAATGCCAAGAAAGACCTTTCCGACCCGTTCCTGGGCCGATGTAATTTTCATCATATCGCGTTCCCGGATCCGGAAATGATGCACCAAATTATTAACGTTCATTTTCCCGAGATCGAAACGGATCTGGTGAAAAATGCTGTGGATGCCTTTTACAAACTTCGACGATTGGACAATGTCGAAAAACGCCCCGCCACGCGTGAGCTGATCAACTGGATCCGTGCCCTTCGTGCCGATCCGGATTTTAACCCCGAATCACTCAAAAAAGGAGATATCCCCTATCTGGGCGTTCTATTTAAAAAAAGCCAGGATTTTGAGCTTGCTGCGTATGCTGCCGCCAACGGCGGGGCCGGAGACACCCGGGGCCGTCTGGGTCGAAATCGATATTAATTCTAAACCCATCCGTCTTATAAAAAAGTACGCTTTCATGGAATGAATCTGATATATGTTTGCCAATTTTTTCTATAAACTTAAAGATGCCGGGATCCCCGTCAGTCCCACGGCATTTCTAACCCTGCACCAGGCCCTGTCCAAGGGGCTTGTGGCTTCCCTGTCCGATTTCTACACCTCCGCCAGGGCGATTCTGGTCAAAAGCGAGCGGTATTTTGACCTGTACGACCAGATTTTTGCCCATCATTTCAAGGGGGCGGAATTACCGGATACCGAGGGAATGGAGCTTGACGAGGCTGCCCGGGCAATGCTGGATTCCTGGCTGAAAAATCCCGCTGAAATGGCCCGGGCCCTGGGTATTTCTGAAAAAACCCTCGCAAAGCTATCTCCAAACGAATTGATCGAATATTTCAAGGACCGCCTTCGGGAGCAAAAGGAGGCGCATCACGGCGGCAGCAAGTGGATCGGAACCGGGGGCACATCTCCGGTGGGTCACTCCGGGCATCATCCGGGCGGTATGCGTGTGGGCGGCGTCTCTAAAAACAAGTCCGCGGTGAAAGTCGCCATGGACCGAAGATACAAGGACTATTCCCTTCAGGGTCCGTTGACCAGTGCCATGGTGGGTGAGGCCCTCAAACGGCTTCGGAATATGACCCCCTCGGGACCCCGTGATGAGGTGAATATCGACAAAACGATCTACGAAACCATGAAGAACGCCGGGGAAATTGAGATCGTTTTTGACCAGAGACTTAAAGACAAGCTCAAAGTTGTCCTCGCCATTGATAATGGCGGCTGGTCCATGGACCCCTACATATCGATTGTACAGACGATTTTTGATTATGCCCGAAACCAGTTCCGGGAGATGAAAACCGTCTTTTTTCACAACACAATCTATGATACGGTCTGGGAAGATACCGCGCGGCGCCGAAAGCCGAAACGGGTCAGCGATTTCGCTCGACAGGATCCCCAGACCCGGTTTGTGATCGTGGGGGACGCCAGCATGGCGCCCTGGGAGTTGCTTGCCCGGGATGGCTCCATTCATATCGAGGACAAAAGCGGCCAGCCGAGTATTGAGTCGCTGAAATTCATTGCCCGGACATTTTCGCATTGCGTTTGGCTCAATCCGGTATCGGCCCCGGCGTGGCAGTATACCGCCAGTATCGACATGATTCGGGAGATCTTTCCCATGTACGAACTTTCAATCGACGGGCTTGAAAAAGCCGTCGAATCGCTGATGAAAAAATAATGGAAACCTACCAGGAAATTATTCACACCCTCTCATTGACCCTCGGTGCATCATGGGCCAGCGGCATCAACCTTTACGCGGCATTGGCAGTACTGGGCTTCGCCGGCGCCTCAGGAATGGCCCAGCTTCCACCGGGTCTTGAAATTCTGACCAACCCAATGGTGATCGGGGCCGCCTGCACCATGTATGTCGTTGAGTTTTTTGCCGATAAAATTCCCGGTGTGGATACAACCTGGGATTCACTGCACACGTTCATTCGAATCCCGGCCGGTGCCATGCTGGCCGCCGGCGCCGTTGGGGATGTGGGACCCGGGCTGGAGATTGCCGCCGCCATTCTCGGTGGTGGATTGGCGACCGCCTCCCATGTAACCAAAGCCGGGGGACGCGTGGTCATCAATGCCTCACCGGAACCCTTTACCAACTGGACCGCCTCCATCGTGGAAGATGTGGTCGTGATTGGGGGCATGTGGGCCGCACTTCAGCATCCGTGGATCTTTTTTACCTTGCTGGCGCTGTTCATCATCTTCGTGATCTGGATACTGCCGAAAATCGGCCGTGGCATTGCCAAGGTCTTTCGATTTATCGGCCGCCTGTTCGGCGTCCAATCGGATCCTGACATTTCACCGGAAGACTTCCCGGACACCACATCT
>JAFDDL010000003.1 GCA_019310865.1 Deltaproteobacteria bacterium
GCAAGCTGCCGAACTTTACCAGAATTTGTATACGCGGGTGTATCAGGAGATGTTGACCAAACCGCTCGGGAACCTCTACGAAGAAATATGCGAGATTGTAGGGTATTCGCAATAATTTAGATGATGGCAAAGAGGCGAAAATGAAGACGATTCTGATTACGGGAGCATCCTCGGGGATCGGCAAGGCCGTGGCCCTTGAGATGGCCAAAAGGCGTTATGCCTTGGCCCTGACTGCCCGTCGGATAGAAGCGCTCCAGGACGTTCGTAAGGAAATCCGCCAGACAAGCCCTGACGCAGCAGTTGAGGTGCAGCGCCTGGATGTTACGGATGATGATGCCGTATTTACGATAGTTGGGAAATTGGCGCAGCAGATGGGTGGTTTGGATATCATTTTTGCCAATGCCGGTGTCGGTCTGAAGGAAACCATCGGTAAGGGCCAGTTTGAAAACTCCCGAAAAAATGTGGAAGTCAACTTGATTGGCGCTATGGCTACGGTTGACGCCGCCGTTAGCCATTTTCTGGAGCGTGGCGCCGGGCATGTTGTTGGAAATTGCTCGGTTGCTGTCTTTCGTGGTATGGCCGGGAACGGCTCATACGGCGCTTCAAAAGCCGGCTTTGCCAACTACCTGGAGGCATTGCGGGTGGAGGTCTATCGTAAAAACATTGATGTGACTGTGCTCTATCCGGGCTATATCAGTACAGAGCTTTCTGATTCCCTGCACACACGCCCGTTCGTGATCAGCCCGGAAAAGGCGGCGACAATCATTGCATATTTGATAGAAAAAAAAGCCAAATCAGGGATGGTTCCCGCTTTCCCTTGGAATATCATTGGGCGGCTGCTGAAAATATTGCCTCTATCCGTCATCTCGAAGCTCTAAAACTTTCGCCTGCCGACAAGATTGCGTTCATCGTGGGGCGGAGCCGGGGCCGGGTTTACCCGATTGGTCCAGCTGCATTTTTTGATTTTGCAGCCGATAACGGGGCGTATGAAAAATGTGAAATACAGTTGAATCAATAATGCAATAGCGTGAAACGTGTATGAAACGATTCCAGATGTAAATAGGATAAAAACCCCTTAAACGGGGTGCCTGTCGGAAATATCCAGTGGCATGCAAGTTGCACCAGTAAATGTGCAGGTGTAAATCTTACAGCATCATAAAAAAGTGAACAAAAATCGCATGGGCTCGAATAAAACAAGTGACCTGATAGAGCAATCGTTAAATCTCGTTAAAGCGCATTATCGCCTCGGGGATATTGTCTCTGCCTCGGAATTGCAAGGCGGGTATGTAAATAAAACGGTTTTAATAAATGTTGCCAATTGCAATCAAGGGTCTCAGTTTATCATACGCCGGTATAACCCGATAACAGCAAATGAAAAAGATATACAATTTGAACATTGCACAATAAAGCATTTGATCAGTAACGGATTCAAGGTTGCACCAAACGTCATTGAAAACAAATACGGCACCACATATATAAAGCAAAATGTCATTATTAACGATACAGAAAAGGTGCGTTTTTGGGCAGTTTTTGAGTGTTTAAGGGGTAAAGTTCGGTATTTGTTTTTCGAAACGCACCTTAGTGACGCGGAAATGCGCAGTGCAGCCACCATGTTGGCCCGTCTGCATAATGCGGGGAGCGATTTTCATCAAAAATACGCAATCAACAGTTCGCGGCCACGGATTATGGATTATCTGCCGACTTTTCCGAATCAGTACCAAGAGTTTGCTCAAAAAAGTACAAATACCGCCTTCGACACGTACTTATCGGAACACCGCGATGAAATTTTTAAGAAGATAGACCAGGCCAGTGCCGTGGACGTTGAATTTTCCAAAATGCCCATGGGTACTATTCATGGAGATTATAACCAGGGAAATTTAACTTTCCAGGGGAGTGATGTTGTCGGCGTTTTCGATTTTGACTGGACAAAGGTTGACTATCGGCTTTTCGATTTATGTCAGGCTATCATCTATTTATGTCCTTGTTGGGAAGGTGAACATGCCGGCTCGATAGACTTGGAGAAATTTCAAACGTTTTTGAAAGCATACAACAATACCCATATTAGCGAATCTGAAAGGGGTGGGTTAACCAATATTGAGATTGAAAACATCCCGTTGATGTTGGAAATCGCAAACCAGTTCGTCCTTTTTTGTATCGTTTCGTATTTTTATTATTCAGAAAATGTTGTCAAGGAAGATTATTTAAAAGCGCTTAAGCATTACATTAATATCATGATTTGGCTGGATGCGAATAATAGCACATTGGCTGATGTGACTCAGAAAACGATCCATTAAAATAAAGGAGCTACCAGGATGCTGAAAAACAATAAAGGCGGAATTAGCGAACTACGCATTCTTTCTAAAGATGGAATGCAACAGATCCACGAGAATGCCCTGCGGGTTTTGCAAGAGACGGGTATACGAGTCGATAGCGACACTGCCCTGAAGATGCTGGCTGACGCGGGTGCGGATGTCGACTTTAAAACGGGAACGGTTAAAATTCCACCCAGTCTTGTGGAAGAATGTTTGCCAAAGGTGTCACGAAAAATCACGATGGCAGGCCGTAACCCAAACAGGGACCTTTTATTTGAACCGGATGGAAAGATGTATACCCGCAATTCGGGCGGCCAAACGCAAATACATGATATCGACACAGACGAGATACGCGATACGTTGGTGGCGGACTTGGATAACCACGCAAGGCTGATGGACGCATTGGACTATATCGATTTCGTGGCGCCTGTGTATCCTTCCGACCTTCCGACAGAGACGCTGGAGCTCCATGTTCTTGAACATATGTTCCACAACACGGACAAACACATCAACATGAGAGCCCTGGACAGGCGCAATTTTCCGTACCTCATCAAAATGGCGGAAGCGGTCGCCGGTGGCAAAGAAGCATTGAAGAAAAGACCGGTTATCAGCATTTTGGAAGCGCCGATCTCTCCACTGCAATTTCCAGAAGTATTTATCGATTCGTTGTTCTTGGGTGGTGAATACGGGATTCCCATCGAAATCTGTTCCATGCCTAGCGTTGGCGCGACCGGGCCCATCACCTTGGCCGGTTCCTTATTGTTGTCCGCTGCCGAGCATCTCGCGACCATCGTCATTTCCCAACTGGCCCATCCGGGCGCCCCACTGATCTGGGCTTCGAGATTTACCATCATGGACATGTCTACCGGTGTGTCCGGAATGTTCGTGGAGGCGGCGCTCGTTAATGCGGCCGCCGCGCAATTGGCCAAAGAACAATACAACATGGTCTGCGACTTGCACGGACCGGGTACCAACGCCGTTCTTCCCGACGGACAGTCAGTTTTGGAAGAGTGCCTTGGCGCTTTTGTTACCGGATTTGCCGGTCGTCCGACTGCTTTAGCCGGAGCCGGATCTCTGAATATCGGATTGATTATCAGCTTCGTGGAAATGGTAATTACAAACGAGATTTTCAGCGCCGGGCATAGAATCATCGAAGGGTTTGAGGTAAACGACGAGACCTTGGCCCTCGACGCCATTAAACGTGTGGGCATTGGGGGTAACTTTCTCATGGACGACCATACCTTGAAACATGTGAGAGATGAAGACCACCGTTCCCTGTTCGTCAGACCGCAAACCAAGGATAGTTGGATTGCAGGCGGCTCCAAGGGCATGAACGACATCGCCAAAGAAAAGGCGCTTGAAATTTTGGCAACGCACCGACCCGCGCCTTTGGATGAGGGGGTTGCCGAGAAGCTCCAGCAGATCATTCGCGAGGCTGAAAAGGCATTTGGCGTGGTGTGAACAAGTCGCAGCACCACCGGTGCGATTAATTGCAGAACGATGGAAGCTGAGCTGGCCGATGTCGGATAGATAAGCGAAGACTTCGAATTGGCTATTTAAAAGGTGTACACTAACTATAAACGGAGATTATATGATGTCTAATTTTAATGAGATTCAAAATACGTTAATCACAGGAGACATTGACAAGCTCTCAACTCTTGTAAAACAGGCATTGGATAGTGGGACGGCGGCGAAAAGCATTCTGGACGACGGGCTTATCAAAGGTATGGATATTGTCGGCGACAAAATGCAATCAGGAGACATGTTCATTCCGGAAGTGCTTCGGTCTGCCAAAGCAATGAGCGATGTGCTTGACGAACTCAGACCCCTATTGTCGGAAGACGATATAAGTACAAGCGGTAAAGTCATCATCGGAACTGTCAAGGGGGATCACCATGATATCGGAAAAAACTTGGTTGGGATGATGCTGGAAACGGTTGGATTCGAGGTCATCGACCTGGGTGTGGATGTTGAGCCAGAAGCAATTGTGGATTCTGTGAAGAGCAATCTTGCCAATGTGGTGGCGCTTTCCGCACTGCTCACGACGACCATGCCAGCCATGAAGGAGACGATCGAAGCCTTGACGGAAGCCGGGATGAGAGACGGTGTCCACATCGTTATCGGTGGATCGCCGGTTACACAACAATATGCGGATAAAATCGGGGCGGATGGATACGCATCAGACGCCGGAGCTGCCTGCAAGTTGGTAAAGCGCCTGGTGGGTTGACTTTAAATGTGTACCGGGTTGCGGATTGCTTGGCGGTTGAAAAAGCATGCACAGACCGCTTGACCTTTAAAACCGAGGAGCTGTTGAGGTGTTGAAAAACGATAAGGGCGGAATTAACCACATTCGGATTCTTTCCAATGACGGTATGCGTCGGGTACACGAACAGGCGCTGAACCTACTTGAGACCACCGGAATCGAGGTACATAGCCAGACAGCTCTCGAAATGCTGGCCGACGTAGGCTGTCGCGTTGATTTTAAAGCAAAGGTCGTCGCAATACCCGGCAGCCTTATTGAGCAGTGCCTGGAAAAGGTACCGCGAAAGATCACTTTTGCCGGTCGGAATCCCGAAAGAGACAGGGTGTTGCTGCCTGGCGGACCGATGTATACGCGATATGGTGGCGGCATGACCCATGTGCAGGATGCGCGGACGGGTCAAATTCGAGAGGCCAGACTTGATGATGTGAGCGATTTCGCGAGGCTCATCGACGCACTGGACGGCATTAACTTTATTGCCCCGATCTATCCCGCTGATGTTGCGCCGGAAATCCTGGAGCTGGAAGTTCTGGTAAAGCTTTTCAGCAATACCGACAAGCACATCAGCGTGCGCGCACTGGACAGGCGCAAATTTCCGTATCTCTTGCAGATGGCTGAAATAGTTGCCGGCAGCCGGCAGCAGCTTACAGAACGGCCCCTCATCAGCATTCTGGAAGCCTCAATTTCTCCGCTGCAATTACCGGAAGTATTTATCGACGCCTTATTTCTCGGCGGCCAATACGGTATCCCCGTGGAAATTTGCGCTACTCCCATTGTCGGGGCGACCGGGCCCGTCACGCTGGCGGGTTCCTTACTACTGGCCACGGCAGAGCTATTGGCGACCGTCGCTATCTCCCAACTGGCCAATCCAGGCGCTCCCCTGATCTGGGCGCCCCGGTTTGTGGGTATGGATATGTCAACCGGAATGACCGGCATGTTCGTGGAAACGGCGCTTGTTAATGCAGCTGCGGCACAGCAAGCGACTGAATTTTATAACATCGTAAGTGACTTGCACGGACCGGCAACCAACGCGATCTTGCCTGATGGATTGTCCGTTTTTGAGGAGTTTTTGGCTGTTTTTGTGACCGGTATGGCCGGCAGACCGACCATATTGTGTGGCGGTGGTGTGCTGGGGCTGGGTTTGATCGCCAGTCACATTGAAACCGTGATCACAAACGAGATTTTCAGCGCCGGGCACAGAATTATCGAAGGGTTTGAGGTGAACGATGAGACCTTGGGCCTTGACGCCATAAAACGTGTGGGAATCGGGGGCAATTTTCTCATGGATGAACACACGGTTAGACATGTGAGAGATGAGGATCACGGCTCTTTGTTCGTTAAACCGAAAACCCAGGAGAGTTGGATCGCAGACGGCTCCAAGGGCATGAACGACATCGCCAAAGAAAAGGCGCTTGAAATTTTGGCAACGCACCGACCCGCCTCGTTGGATGAGGAGACGACCGCCGAGCTCCAACAGGTTATTCGCCGTGCTGAAGCAGATTTCGGTATTGATTGATTAACCTGCCCCCCCGCGCTCAAACCAATTGGGTGGGGGGGCACTTTTATCAATTATACTTGCTCAATGGTGCTGAAAACCCGGTCGAAGGCTTCGAGCGCCTCGTCAATCACATCGTCGGTTTGCATGGCATTTGTGTACATCTTGCAACCGGCAATGCTGATGATTCCTTCTGCTGTGAAGGCTGCCCCGATTTCCTCCATGATCTTTTTTCTAGCTTGTGCTTCACCGCGCTGCTTAGGATTGTTGATATCGGTTTGTTGTACCGCCGATGTTTGAAGGCTGCAAATGGACCCCAAATTATAAACAATAAAGGGCAGGTTATATTTTTCCATGATATGCTTCAGGCCCGCGGCCAGGCGGTCAGCCGCCTTTCCGGCCCGCTGCAAAGCGTTGGTCGCCTCCATTTCCTTGATGGCATAGTATCCGGCCACACAGCTCATGGGATTTGCAGCAAGTGTGCCGCCAACAAACACTTTTGGTTTATCTTCTTCGGTATGTGTGGTTCCAAAACACGACATGATTTCTCTTTTGCCGCCCACACCCCCGGCAGCTGGATATCCGCCCGTGAGGCATTTGCCAAACACGGTTACATCCGGATATATATCAAAATATCCCTGAACACCACCGAGCCCGATTCGAAATCCAGTGACAACTTCGTCGAATATCAGCAATGCGCCATACTGGTCACAAAGTTTGCGAGCCTCGCGAACATAATCTATGTCGATGGGCCGGGTGGCGCTTTCAGGTCCGAGCGGCTCCAGGATAAATGCTGCGGTGCCGCCTTGGGCTTCGTTTTTCGACATCGTTTCGCGTAGCTCATCGATGTCGTTGGGATACACTTCCTGAATATGGGTGAACACCTCCTCGGGAATCCCGGCTGCTTTCATAAGCTTCGATTGGGGGATATGAAGGCTATAGGCCATCTGATCGCCCCATCCATGGTAGCCGCCGCCAAACTTGATTATTTTGGCCTTTCCGGTATAGGCCCGTGCCAGCCGGATGGCTCCCATGACCGCTTCTGTTCCGCTGCCCAACATTCTGAACATCTCCACCGAGGGCATGTGATGGTTGATCAGTTTGGCAAGCTTTAATTCATACTCATGAAACATACCTGTTCCGGGGCTGCAGGTTTTCAAAAACTCAATCACTTTCTCGTTGATCATCGGATAATTATGACCCAGTACCACGGGTCCGCCGGCCTGCGCAAAGTCATTGTAGCGGTTGCCGTCCACATCCCACATATAGGGCCCCTCAGCGCGCTCAATGGCGATGGGAAAGGGGTAGTTAAACGCGATGTTATGCTGCGCACCACCGGGGATAAAATCTACGGCTTCTTCATGGATTGCCTTTGATTTTTTACATTTCGAATCAAGCGTGCGAAGATAGTCCGCCATTTTATCCCGTCTGATCTGGTACATCGGCATCTTGATCAGGTCCTGAAGTTTATTATTTATTTCGACTGTATCGGGCCATTCTGTAATTGCGTATTGATCACTCATTTTTCTATTTCCTGTCTCTATTCGTTTTAGTCTATTGGTATCATACTTGTTGATCCAACCGCATTTCCTCACTTAGACGGGATCAGCACAGAGGGATTCATGATGTTCTCCGGATCCAAGGTCGCCTTTAAGCTGCGAAGAATTTCCACGCCTGTTTCGCCGATTTCGGCAGACATATAAGGTTTGCGGATCCGGCCAATTCCATGGTGATGGGATATGGTTCCGCCGTCTTTCATGGTTGACTCCATGATCCTTCGCCACGAATCAAGATAAACGCTTGACATGTTTTCAGGATCATCGGGTTGGGCCGCAAAGGTAAAATACAGATTTAATCCTGTTCGATAACTGTGGGAGCTGTGAGCTGAGGCAACCCGCATATTATCTATCTGCTGAAGGGAGGCGACCGTGTTTGTGTAAATTGTACCGATTTTGTCCCAGGATGCGGCAATTTCAACGGTGTCGACAATAATGCCTTGCTCCAGATACTCTTCGAAGGTCGGTACTGTGTTGCGATGTTCAAGCCAACCGATAACCGCCGAAACCGGTGCTTTTTCGCACCCGACATCCTTTGCAATATCGTCAATCTCCTCAATCTCCACCTTCACTTTCCGTTCTGTGCCCTCGTGTACCATAATGATCAATACGTCATTGCCATGCACATAATCGGGGAACAGACGCTCAACTTCCGGTGGATCATACTGACGCATCACCGGCGGCGTCCAACCGGATTGGACAATGAAGCGTTGAAATTCAATCCCTTTGTCCATATTCGGGGCATAGAAAGCAGAATAGTCCTGTTTTTCCGGTCTCCAGTGAAGTGCTAGGGTCACTTCTGTAATAATCCCCAATGTCCCCTCACTGCCAATAAACAACTCCCGTAACTCCGGTCCGGTGGAGGATCGCGGTACCACCGGCGTATCAAAAATCTCGCCATTTGGCAGCACCACCTTAAGACCTTTGACAATGTTCTCGATATTTCCGTATGCAGTGGAAAACTGACCGGATGATTTCGTGGCGACCCATCCGCCCACCGAACTAACATCCATGGACTGCGGGTAATGTCCAATGATCATGCCTTCCTTCACTACAGCAGCTTCGGCATCCGAACCTCTGACCCCGGCTTCAAATGTTGCAAGCAGATTACGTGTGTCAATTTTTTTAATTTTTTTCATTCCGCTCAAATCGAGAAGCACCGCGTCGGGTGAGGCGACAATGCCGCAGCAGACACCAGAGCCCAGGCCGAATGGAATGATGGTTATCTTGTTTTCGCGGCATATATTAACCGTCGTTACGACATCCTGCGTGGATGATGGCGCCACAATGCATCCGGGCCTGGGTGCACCGCGACCCTGCATGTCGTCCAGCTTGTTCAATACGGAGTAGTCATGTCGTTTCTCATCGAGTCGACCCTCATCTGTATATACTTTGTTCTTACCGAGTGCATTTTCCAATTTTTCTAATTGCGCTGGCTTCATTTATGGCCCTCCTGGTCACAGCGTATGGGGGTATTGTTTGTTTGCCTTCGTCTTATTGTGTAAATGCACATAGCATGCCTAACGGCTTTATGGACGTTAACTTTCTGTTATTATATACATTTTCGTTTGTTTCCCTGCCTTGACATGTTGTGTCGTTTCATATATGATTCAGATCAATTCGTATCGATCTCATTTGCATTTCATTATAATCTGAAAGAGGCCCACCCCATGACGCCCAAAAAGCAACTGGATTACGAAACCTGCAAGAACCTATTCGGCCTTATTTCAGAGACCCTCGGTGTTGGCTTCATGTTAATCGATTATGAATATGGTATTATCGATATCAACAATAAATTGTTGAACATGGTGGGCAAGACAGATGATCAAAAACAAGAATACGTTGGTCATAGCATAAAAGATTTTTTTGTGGATAATGAAAAATTTTTTCAATGGGATAACTTCCGAAAAAACCAGCCACATGCGTATCAGTATGAGGAAAATCTGCGTATTTTAGGTGGAAAAGATATGCCGGTGCTGGTCAATGTAAAATATCTCCCCGATATTCCCATGAAAGGAAAACCCGACGGTATCAGTACGGTGCTGATAACCGATATACGGAATCAAAAAAAAATACACGACACATTGGAAATCGCCAACAGGGAACTATCCGAGAGTAAAGCAGCCATTGATTATAAAAATAAAATGCTCGAAGCGATTTTATTCGGAATCGGCGATTGCGTGGCCATATTTGATATGGACGGCCAGTTCCTGCTGAGCAATCCCAAGAGCATGAAGATTCGTGGTAATCGAAATACACCCCTGCTGGCTTTAGAGCCCGGAACGAAAAAAGAATTGACCTTTCATATCAGCGGCAAAGCACATTATTACACTGGCCGAATGGAGGGCATTTACGACGCCAAGGGAAAACAGTTCGCCTATGCCGAAATACTCAAAGACATCTCCCACGAGATAGAGCTTGAAAATCGGAACCAGGAGCTTTTAAAAATCAAGCGAGAGCTAAAATACGATGCCCTGAAAACCAAAATCATCGGTGTGAGCAAATCCATGCGCGGTGTGTTCGAGGTGATCCTTCGTTGTGCGGGTGTGGCCTCACCGGTGTTGATTCTAGGCGAGACCGGGGTGGGAAAGGAAGTGGTGGCGCGCGCTATTCACGAAAACAGTGATCGAAAAGACAAGGCTTTTGTGGCCATTAATTGCTCTGCACTGCCCGACACGCTGCTGGAATCCGAATTGTTCGGCCACGTGAAAGGCGCTTTTACGGGCGCCATATCTGATCGCCCCGGCCTTTTTCGTGAAGCGCACGGTGGCACGCTATTTTTGGATGAGGTCGGCGATCTCAAGCTTTCGCTTCAGGCCAAGCTCTTGCGCGCATTGCAGGAAGGGGAAGTTCGCCCTGTCGGCGGCAATCGATCTTTCCCGGCCGATGTCCGGATTCTATCGGCCACCAACTGCGATCTGAAAACCCTGGCAAACCAAAAGCTTTTTCGCCAGGATCTGTATTACCGCCTGGCGGTGATCCCGATATTTATCCCGCCGCTTCGCGATCGGAAAGAAGACATCTTGCCGCTGGCTGATCATTTTATTAAAAAACAAAGTAAAATAAACAATATGGAAATTAAACGCTTGGACCGAACCACCCAGAATTTTCTGCTCAACAATGCGTGGCCCGGAAATATTCGTGAGCTGGAAAATGCCGTTGCGTACGCGCTGGCAATGACTACCGATTCGCATCTAACCCCTGACGACTTTCCCATGCAAAATTCGGCTTACCCGGCGCCGGCGGTTATTCAGGAGGCGGCAGGCCCGGACCGGAGCCTTGCGGTTACCCCCACCAATTTTTCATTGAAAAGCCTGGAAAAGGAAAAGATGGATAAGTATAAAACCAAAGTTTTTGAGGCATTGCGCCGCCATGATGGCAACCGCGCCCTGGCCGCTGAAGAATTGGGAATTTCAAAAACAACACTGTGGCGAAAAATTAAAAAATGCGGGCTTGACCAATAATTTAAATCGTATGTGTTTTCTGTTTATACAAAGTCCACGCATAAATCAGCAAAAATACCCCGAGACAAACAAACCCCATTAGATAGATTCCGTCGTATCCATAATGGGTTACAATTATACCTGCCAAACCGGACCCTATAGACGCGCCGAGGCCCTGGGCGGTGGCAATTAAAGATACAAATCGACCCGACGTATCCGCAGCGTTGATAACGGCCATGGTGTATGGGTATAAAAGCGCCCACCCGGCCTGAAATAGTATGGAGAAAACCAAAAAACTGTTAAAGGTTAAAGTCATCCTTAAATAAAAGATGCCAAGCAGCATCACGGCAACACCAATGATGATGGGAATCGCACTGCCGATGCGGTCTCCCAGCCAGGCTGCCAGAAAAGCTGCGATGATGACGGCAGCATAACCAATCGATAAAATCGTTCCGATGGCCTGGGGAGACAATCCGCCGGCATTTCCGATGCGCTCTAAAAATGCCCAGATACCACTCATACCGATCCAGAAGGCTAACAAGCCCAATAGTGGTAAAAGAACCTGGGAAAATTTCCCGGAAGGCGTATTTTCAGCCAGTGTGTCCTGCCTTGTCCCACCCACGGGTAACCATTTATTAATGGCCCCTGCCATAACTGAAATAACAATGATCGGTACGATAAGGCCATAGAGCCGCCATTGTTGGGTCAAGTAAGGCAGGGCAAACATGCCAACACCGCCCAATATAAACGTCACCAATGAGCCCAGTGCATATGAGCGCTCCGGATTTTTTGTTTCGCCCAGGCCGCAAAGCGAAATTGAATAGATGACCGCCCTGGCAATTCCGATAAAGAACATAAGCGAGGAGATCAACAGAAAGTCTTTAGAAAACAGGAAGACACCATATAACGCGGCCACGCTGGCAGCCGATAATAGGGTCGCTTTACGCCAACTGATTCGGTAAGACCAAAACACAGCTGTAAACGAACTGAGCGTATACCCGGCCATGTAAGCCGCTCCGATCGCACCGACTTGAAACTCATTGAAAGCAAGATATGTGGCCATACCGCCCAAAAGCAGCGGCATGATGCAATATTCAAGCCCGCCCACTGCCATTATCAAGCAGGTAGCCGAAAGAGCACGCCGGTTGTCGGCATCAATCGAAACGTTTGCGTTTGCGGGGACAAAAGACACAGTTACACCTCTCTAAAATTAATTAACCACCGGCCACCATTGTATAAAAAGTAACCTCCCCGCCTCGACCGAGTGGCGCATTTTTGGAAGCCAATTTTTTCCCGTCCATGAAGGCTACGATTTGCGGGCAAAATGTGCCATTGTCATCATCCCATAGTGGGTCGGGCATGTTGCTTCGAAAGCGACGGGCTATTTCCTGCATGAGATCGGCCATGTCGGCCGAGTTCGGCAGGTCAAAATCGGCCGTCTGAACACCGGTCCAGTCACTTAGTATTCCATGGAATTTGGCAGAAATTTTCATTTTAGGCATACATTTTGTCAGCAACATGCTTCAGGTCAAGCGCCGCGAGTGTTTCCTTGGTCGGCTTGCCGGTTTCCTCATCCCAACCGCGGTGGGCATAGTATTCCTTGAGCATCAGATCCATATCCGGTTTAATGCCGGCGGTGAAACCGTCCTTTAACGGTTCGGCACAAATCGCCGGGAGCGCATCATGGGTTCGATTCACCCCTTGCAGGTTGCTAATGGCCCGTTTGATGGCCATGGATCGATCCCCTGCTGCCAGAAGCGCAGCCGGATCATAATCCCAGCCGGTGATTGCATTAAGCAGCTCGCATATATGGGACGGGGTCACCGGTGCAAATTTGCACATAGTCAGCGCATCAAAGAGATCCTTGAGGCTCTGGAATTTTGCCGCTTGAACTGCTTTTCCTACTGATGAGAGCCGATCACCCGGGTAAATTTCATATTCCGGTACCATGCCACCCAGCTCAATGACGTAATAATCCCCCTTGAGATGGCAGGCGCCCCGGGGGCCGGTCGCATAGGAAATGGCTTCGCCGTGAAATGCCCGACCGTCGTGCATCGGCATCTCCAGGCCCTTTATTTGGGCGGCTTCGCCCTCATCCCGGTCAAATTCGCGGGCCATGGCCAGGGTTCCCCGGGAAAGGATTTTTCCGATTCCCTCACCATTGATGATCATATTGACCAATTTGACAATGGCTTTTCCATCTCCCCACTTTAATTCCATGCCGGCTTTTTCTTTGGTCAACACGCCAAGATCAAAAAGGTAGAAGGCATATGCAATACTGACGCCGGCAGAGATGGTATCGATGCCATGAACATTGCACAGGTGGTTGGCTTCAACAATGGAATCTTTGTCCGTATTCATGCACAAGGGGCCAAAGGCCGCCGCTGTTTCGTATTCGGGGCCATCCACGTCCAGGCCCGGCCGGAAATTTTTTAGATCCCGGCCACACCCGATTGGACAACCCAGGCAAGCATAGTTTTTAATTAGATATTTTTGCCTGAATTCCTGGCCGCTGACCCGTTCAGCCGGAAAGGTATTTTGGGTAAAATATTTGGCCACCGTGTCCCCCAAAACCATACCCATATCCATGTACATCAAGGTGCCGTATTCCCGAAGGGCCAGGGCATTTAGGCTCGTCATGATTTCTTTTGTTAATTGTTTGGCCGTGGCATTTAATTTTTCCGAATCGGAAAGCGTCGGTTTTAGGTTGCCGGAAACCGCCACTGCTTTCAGGTTCTTAGAACCCATAACAGCGCCCATACCGCAGCGCCCGGCCGCTCGCCCCTTGTCGTTCATGATGCAGGCATAGCGAATCTGATTTTCGCCGCCGCTGCCGATACAGGCAACACTGATGTTATCTTCCGGCAAATCATTTTTAATCAGGGCCTGGGTCTCGTAACTGTCCTTGCCCCACAGATGGGAAGCGTCCCTGATTTCTGCTTCGCCTTTATTGATGGACAGATAAACAGGATTTTTACTTTTGCCGGTGATGAGAATCCCGTCATAGCCGGCACCCTTTAAGCGAAACGGAAAGCTTCCACCGCTGGTTGCCTCGCCCCAGAATCCGGTCAGGGGTGAAATGCCGCAAACGGCATAGCGACTGACCATGGGCGCCCGGGTTCCCGTGAGAGGGCCGGTGGAAAAAACCAGAGGATTTTCAGGACTTAGGCCATCGATTTTTTCGGTCAACCGATCGTAGACAAGTGCTGCACCCAATGTTGCACCACCGATATATTTTTTTGCATCTGCTTGGGAAATGGGCAAGTCTTGTGTTGTGTGGTCATTTAAATTTACTTCCAAAAACCGACCGTGGTATCCGTGCATGGTTTTTCCCTCCGTTAGAAATCAATATCTTTGCCTTCATAGGCATACCGGTAAATTCGCTCGCATTGGTCTTTTGTTACCGGTCTTGGTGCCATATAATTAGTCGGATCCCCAAAAGCATTTTCGACGAGTGCACCCATTTTACCCTCAAATTCGTCCATGGAGATGCCGTGGTCCTTCAGGGCCAGGGGCACATCGAGCTCGGTTAACAAGTCTCGCACACGACGCACCAGATTGTCCAGTTTGTCCCGAGTGGTTGCCCCACCGATCTCCAGTGCCTTGCAAATAAGCAGATGCTTATCGGTAACCGTGCTGCAAAATTGCAGGGACTGGGGGACAAAGATTCCCACTGACAGTCCGTGGTGTATGTTAAACGCAGCACCCAGTGAGTGGCCCAGCACATGTGTGACGTGGCAGGCGCTCATACCAAATGCAGCGCCCGAGAGACAGGCGGCAATCATCATTTTCATGCGCGCTTCTCTGTCATCGCCATTGCGATATGCCTTGGGAAGCCATTCAAAAACCATCTCAATGGCTCGCAGAGCATAAGGATCCGTAAAATCGTTGGCGGCGGGCGCGGTGACGGCATCCACGGCGTGGGACAAGACATCCAATCCGGTACCAACGGTAAGCCCTGGCGGCATTGAGGTGGTAAACTCAGGATTTAAGATGGCAAAATCAGGAACCAACTCGTCATGGGCAAGCGGGGCCTTACGATTATTTTCCGTGTCGTGAACCACCGCCGCATAGGTGCACTCAGATCCGGTACCGGCAGTGGTCGGCACCGCAGCAAGGACCGCCTTCTTTCTTAGATTCAGCTTGTCCAGCGGTGAGACGATTTCAATTGTGTCCGCAAGATCCGGTCGCTCATACATCAACCAGGCCACCTTTGCCGTGTCCATGGGCGAACCGCCGCCAACGGCCATTATCAAGTCCGGTTCAAAATCCGTCATTACCTTGGCACATGCCCGGACAGAGTCCAGGGGCGCTTCGGGCAAGGCCCCGGACCACACCTCGGTGGTAAAACCACCGTTTTGCAGGAACTGAACCACTGTCTTGGCAAATCGCTCCCCGTATTCATCCGTTACCAAAAAGGCCCGTTTTTTGGGGCATCGAACCACCAATGAATCCATGACCTCTGGCCCGAGCCACGGCCCTTCTGGAAAGACTTTGAATCCGAAAAATATCTTGGGTGTGTTAAAAATCGTGGTGAGCCCCCGAATACTTTTAGAGCCATAAGCCATTGATAAAATTGCTTTTAATGTCGGATTTTCGAACCAATATTCCATGTTTCCCCTCATTTTGTTTACAAGGTTCTTGGTGTAAATTATTACGTATTGAGTTTCCGATACACTTTTTTGTTCGCCTTATATAGCGCAACGAATGTTTCGTACAATTGGTCATAGATCTCATAATTATCAGGATTTGGTGAAAATGATTTTTCATGTTTCACCACACCGGGTATATCATCAAAGCTCATGGCGCCCAGTCCCACAAAGCCAATGAAAGCAGCACCTCTGGCATTGGCGTGAACCGGGTCCTTCACGCGGCGGATCTCTCGTTTCATGACATCGGCAAAGATCTGGCACCACAAATCTGATTTCCCGCCACCGCCAATGATACTGATGGGGTTCATTTTGTGTTTGATGAAGTTTTCCGTGTACTGCATCATCCAGCGGGCATTGTAGGCAACGCCTTCCATCACCGCCCGGATCATATGCTCCCGGGTCGTCGTGGTGGACATGTTGTGAAACCCGCCTCTGATATGGTTGTCTTCCACCGGTGTTCTTTCGCCATTTATCCACGGGGTGAAAATCAGCTTCCCGCTTCCCGGCGCCACCCGGCTTGCCACATTATTAATTGCCGCGTAAACGTCACTGGGGGTATCAATGGGGATGTCTTTGCTTTCATAAAACAGGATGTTGTCCATGAGAAACTTCAGGCATCCGCCGGCGAAATCTTGCTCGTTAAGGCATTGATATTTTCCGGGTATGGCCGTTGGAAAAGTGGCCATTGCATGCACCATATCCGTTTTTTTAAATGGGACGAGACACTCAATCCAAGAACCCGTGCCGATGTATAGATGGGTTTCATAATCTCTAATGGCACCCGAGCCCAGCAAAGCGCACTGGTGATCCGGTGATCCCATGACCACTTTTACATCCGGGTTGAGACCGATTTGATCGGCCACGGTAGCTGAAATTGAACCGAGGACGTCGGTGGAAGCCCTCATCGGCGGTAGTTTCGCTTTGTCAATACCGAGCATTTGGATCAATTTGTCGTCATAGTGAACATTGTTGATGTCCTTTATATTGCTGAGCCAGAATAGATGCATGGAATCATACGAGGCGGCAAACTGGCCCGTCAGCTTCATATTTAGATAGTCCTTACTCGGAAGGAACATGTATGTTTTTTCATAAATTGTTGGGTGTTCAGCCTGAATAAACAATACATGGCCGCAGTCGTCTTTCCCCGAAGGGGAGGGCAGGCCGGCCGTTCTGGAAATCCATGTGCGCAGTTTGAAGATATTCACACCTTCAATGCTGGGGAAGCCCCTTATTTTTTCCTTGCTGTAGGGTGCGCCCCGGGAATCCATCCAGGTAATGGCATTCATCAGGTGGTTTCCCTGCTTGTCCACCGCAACCATGCTTGAAAATGTGCTTGAAATACAGATGGCGGTTATTTTATCGGGCGGAACGGTTTTTTTCTCAACCAATTCCTTGGCGGTGCCGATCATCGCGTTGAGCCAATCCAATGGATCCTGTTCCGCACCGCCTTTTGGCAAAATATACATCGGTGTGCTTTGAAAGGCAGAGTCAAACACATGGCCCTGTTGATCAATGATCGCAGTTTTCATTCCGGAGGTGCCATGGTCAACGGCCAATACATATTGCTCTTTCATCAATGTCTCCCTAAGACCCGCCCTGGCGGGAGCAATCCTGACTGAATGCGATTTTAACAAAATATTGCATCAATCATGCCACCCCGTCAAGACTTGCTAACCACCTGTTATTTTTTACTGTTATCTTGAATCTTGAAGTTGACAGGTCATAATATCTCATATAGGATTCAAGATAAAACGTAAATATGTCATCAGCGTTTCATTTTTTTCATTGCCCATCATCACCGACCGGCACTAAGGACAGAACCCATGGACCACACAGAATATCTGGATTATGAAACCTACAAGGAAGTTTATGGACTGGTATCGGAAACACTCAATACCGGATTTATGTTGCTTGATTGGGAATTCGGGATCGTTGATGTCAATGACAAGTTTCTGGCGATGGTGGGCTGTGGTGTTGATCAAAAAGAGATGTACGTGGGGCATAACCTTAGGGAATTTTATGATGATTTGGATCAGTTTACAGAGATGGCCAATGTTTTGAAGGTGTTGGACGAAAAAGGTTTTTATCAGTATGAAGGCAATCTAAATGTCATTTGTGGACACGACCTGCCGGTTCTCGTGAGTGTCAACAACATCCCCGATGTGCCCATGGCGGGAAAGCATGATGGCATTGCCACAGTGCTTTTCACCGACATAAAAGACCAAAAAAGGGCGCAAGCATCTCTGGAAATTACCAATCGGGAATTATTTGAAAGCAAAGCGGCCATCGACAATAAAAATAATATGCTCGAAGCGATTTTATTCGGAATCGGCGATTGCGTGGCCATATTTGATATGGACGGCCAGTTCCTGCTGAGCAATCCCAAGAGCATGAAGATTCGCGGTAATCGAAAAACCCCCCTGCTGGCTTTAGAGCCCGGAACGAAAAAAGAATTGACCTTTCATCTCAGTGGCCAAGCGCATTATTACACCGGCCGAATGGAGGGCATTTACGACGCCAAAGGAAAACAGTTCGCCTATGCAGAAATACTCAAAGACATTTCCCACGAGATAGAGCTTAAAAATCGAAACCAGGAACTGTTGGAAATCAAACGTGAGTTTAAATATGATGCGTTGAAAACGAAGATGATCGGCGTCAGCAAAGCCATGCGAGGTGTGTTCGAGGTTGTTTTTCGCTGTGCCGGCGTAGTATCGCCGGTGCTAATTCTCGGTGAGACCGGGGTGGGTAAAGAGGTGGTGGCGCGCGCCATTCATGAAAACAGCGATCGAAAAGACAAGGCATTTGTAGCTATTAATTGCAGCGCACTGCCTGACACCCTTCTGGAATCCGAATTGTTCGGTCATGTAAAGGGCGCCTTTACGGGCGCCATATCCGATCGGCCCGGACTTTTCCGAGAAGCGCATGGCGGCACCCTGTTTCTGGATGAGGTGGGGGATCTCAAGCTTCCGCTTCAGGCCAAACTTCTGCGGGCGCTGCAGGAAGGGGAAGTTCGCCCCGTCGGCGGCAATCGATCCTTTCCGGCTGATGTCCGGATTCTATCGGCCACCAACTGCGATCTTAAGACGCTGGCAAACCAAAAGCTTTTTCGCCAGGATCTCTATTATCGTCTGGCGGTTATCCCCATTTTTATCCCACCGCTACGCGACAGAAAAGAAGATATCCTGCCGCTGGCCGATCATTTCATGAAAAAGCAAAGTAAAATCCAAAACATCCAAGTTAAGCGGCTGGATCGGATCACCCGGAATTTTCTCCTCAACTTTTCTTGGCCGGGGAACATTCGCGAGTTGGAAAATGCCGTCGAATATGCGCTGGCCATGGCCACTGGCTCCCAGCTTTCCCCTGGCGACTTTCCCATGCAAAATGCGGCTTACCCGGTACCGGAGGCAATCAAGGAGTTTGCCTCCCGGGATCAGGCCCTTGAAACCGCCCCAACACCCTACCCATCATTAAAAACCCTGGAAAAGGAAAAAATGGATAAGGATAGGAATACGATTTTTGAGGCACTGCGCCTCCATGAGGGCAAGCGCGCGCTGGCCGCTGAAGAATTGGGAATTTCAAAGTCGACGCTTTGGCGTAAAATAAAAAAATACAAGATGGATCAATAGATAATGTCATCACCCGCCAACCGATTTTTTCTTGACACATAATAGTTAACATGTTAACTATTAACTGGTTTATAAAAAGGCCCCCAGTTCATACGATAATTCTATGAAAATCCACCTACGCCAAACAGTTGAGGTGATAATGGATAATCGAAAAGAAGGCCGTGGCGGCTATCGAAGTAACTTGGATATCAACGAAAAATTGATGGTCGCCATTGTAAAAGCGTCAGAGCTTTTCAGAAAAGATTCCAACGCCATATTTCAAAAGTATGGCCTAACGTTCTCACAATATAATGTACTTTGGGTATTATATAATTCACCAAATGGCAGAAACACAATGAAAACCACAAGTCGAATCATGATTGTTTCCGGTGCCAATATGACCGGCCTCGCGAAAAGATTGGAAAAAAACGGGTATATTATCCGAAAGAATGATCACCATGATGAACGGGTTAAATTCCTTAAAATTACACCCAAGGGAAAACAAGCAATCAATACGATTCAAGCTGCAAAAAATGAAAATATTGCACGGTATTTGGTCAGTTTTTCTGAAAATGAAAAAAAGGCAATGTTAAATAGCCTCAATCGAATCTTTAACAAATCACCAGAAGTGGTTTAATAAAGGCGGGATAAATATATGACCGACACAAAAGAAGTTTTTACGGACTGTACGCTATGTTATCACAGTTGCGGAACCAAGGTGACGATAGAGGACGGGAGAGCGGTGGGGGTTAAAGGCCTTGAAAACAGCGATATCATTTTCATTAAAACCAACACAGGAGAGGTGAAAATGAAAGCTTGTGTGGATGGCAGGGTGGCTGAAGGCGTGGTGTTGGTTCCCCATGGATGGGGCGGTGAGGCAAACGGCAATCTGCTGACGGATGTAACCTGCCGGGAGCCTATTATGGGATATCCGGACCAGAAATCGCTACAGTGCACGATCGGCAGGGTTTGAAACACTACTTTAAGATTTATTAGAAACAGGACATATCAAGGGATATCGAAAGATGGAAAATATACCGAATTATTTCAATTTAAAGGGAAAAACAGCCCTTGTCACAGGGGCTGCCGGCGGGTTGGGAAAAGAAATTTCAATAGCACTTGCCCAATGCCATGCTTCCGTAATTCTGGCAGACATTGAATATCCCCGAAAAACCCATGCGAAAATTTCCGATATGGGCGTACGTTGCATGGCAATTGAAACGGACATAACGAATGAAAGTCAGGTGAAAGATCTAGTCGATCGAGCCGCTTCAGAATTCGGATCCATCGATATCCTCATCAACAATGCCGGTGTTTCACAGCTTAGCTATACGCCCACAGAAGATCTACCGGTGGCGGAATGGGACCGCGTTATTGGGATCAACCTCAAGGGCACCTTTCTGTGCTGCAAGCACATCGGAAAATTAATGATATTGAATAAGGGAGGGGCCATCGTCAATATTGCATCCACTGCAGGCTTCACGGGAGTTCCTCGAGCGCCGGCCTACTGTGCCTCAAAAGCAGGAATCATCCTCTTGACAAAAAGTTTAGCCCTTGAATGGGCTGAGCATCACATTCGTGTCAATGCGGTTGCACCGCATTATTTAGAGACCTCGCTGACACAGGGTTTGAGAAAATCTGAAAAGGTCTACAATGGATTGAAACGATCCATCCCTCTGAAGCGGTTCGGAAAGCCATCTGATATTACCGCAACCGTGCTCCTATTGGTTTCAGAAGCGTCAAACTACACGACTGGAACGGTTATTCCGATTGACGGCGGGTACCTGGCCCAATGAAGCAACAACATAGCAGATGAAAGCCTCCGACTTGTGAATGATAGGTATTAGCATGGCTCAATCTTGCACCGACCGAACGGATCAGGCGCGTGCTATGTGGGAGGATAGAAGTCGAAAATTCAGTTTTTGCGAACGAAAGGATTTTTCCAGTTCAACCCTGGAAAACGCGTGAAGTCGGAATCGGTAGAGTTCAACACGCAACCATGTTCAATGGCCGGCGGAACTCTGGTCAATCTTCAACCGCTTCATTAATGGTCCTATCGTAGTCCCTTGTACTACCAGCGAGAAAAACACACAGGCAAACCCCGCCAACAGCAGTGCAGGTCTTATTTCCGGCAGCACCGACCCTTCTGCCGCCGGTAAATGCAGTAGCAGGGCGATGGGTATCGATCCCCGCAATCCTCCCCAGAACATAATGTGCTTCCATACCTTGGGCCGTTTGGTCCCTACCTGGTTTAAGGCCCAGTAGAATATATAGGTTACCACCGCCCGCCCGGCCAGCATTGCCCCGATAGCCACGATTACCAACTGTACTGCGTTAACGCCGATGCCCCCAGGAATCTCCCGCAGTTCCAGGCCGATTAAGATAAACAAAAAGGAATTCACCAGAAAATCGATTGATTCAAAAAACGTCTCGACTGTTTCAATGGTCTTTTCGCTCATCGCAAGTCGTCGCCCATGATTACCCATCAGCAGCCCCGCGGTTACCGTTGCCGTTACGCCTGAAAGATGCATCACTTCGCCCAGCCAGAATGCCCCGTAGGCCAGTGCCAGGCATATTGCGTTTTCCAGTAGATGGTCTTCCAGAGGCCGCATCACCCAAAATGCCGCCGTCCCCAGCACCGCCCCCAGCAGCAGCCCGCCGCCCGACACCTTCACAAACGACCATATCGCCTCACCCCAGCTTAGACCGGTCCCTTCCAGAATGGCGCTTAATATTATCGTAAACAGCACGACTCCCGTTGCGTCGTTAAACAGCGATTCACCTTCTACCAGCACCCGTAAATCCTCGGGCGCGTTGGCCGTGCGAAACAGTGCCAGCACACTCACCGGGTCGGTCGGTGTTATCAATGCCCCGAAAAGCATTGCCGTCAGTCCCATCCCGATACCGCCTATCCAACCGACCAGACCGCCCACCAGAAGCGTTGACACGATCACTCCCGGCACCGCGAAACACGCGATCGGTCCTATATGTTTCAGCAGTCGGTTTAATTCCATATGGAACGCCCCCTGAAACAGCAGCGGCGGCAGAAACACAAAAAATATTAACTCATGCCCGAATCCCGTTTCAGATATTTCCGGCCCGATATGAAAGACACCTATCGCCAGTCCCACCAGCGTCAAAAATATCGTGTACGGCAGTTTCGTTATCAGCTTACTGACGATACCCACCCCGCACGCCAGCAGCAGCAATCCAATATATATCCCCACCGCGTGTTCTATAGGATGTTCCATCTGCACCCCTTATTCATCACCGATTTTCACAGTAAGGGTTCGCTTTCCTGCGCGAGCCCTTAACACATTATCCAGACTTTGGGGACCACACAGCCCTGGCTGTCAACTGCACCGCCTTGTTCGATTTAAGCTGTTTATATTACAGGCGATAAAAACCTTCTTGTTTTTTTCAGAACAAGGTGTATATTGATTGTAATGATGATGTCAATACATATAGCTTGATAATTTGGAGAAAGTTATGAATAAAACAGCAACAATACAAACCCGTGTAGATCCCGTGGTAAAACATAATGCCCAAATGATATTGAAAAAATTAAACATATCAATGTCAGAGGCTATTTCAATGTACCTTTCACAAATAACCTTACAAAAAGGGATCCCTTTCGAAATAAAGATTCCTACCGAGGTCACTGCTAAGACACTCAAAGATGCTGAAAATGGGCACAATATTCTTCAAGTTGATTCTGTTGACGAATTATTTCAGGAGCTTGATAGTTGAACCTATACCACACTACCCAATTTAAGAAAGATTACAAAAGAATTAAGAAACAAAACAAAGATCTTTCAAAATTTAGGGCTGTTATCGAAAAATTGGTCGCAGGGCAATCTTTGGGCCCCCAATATGGGGACCATCAATTGACTGGAAATTGGAAAGGCCATCGTGACTGTCACATCGAACCAGACTGGCTATTGATCTACAGGCGCGCCCCCGATGATTTATATTTAGAAAGAACTGGCTCACATTCAGATCTTTTTAAGAAGCAATTTTTTTGTTAAGCGAACAAGGCCGAGATGAGTAGCCTTTTTTTATGAATATTGGAGCGCGAAGTGTCTGCAATATTCATAAAAAGGTTGCTCCATTGAGTTGTTCGCGGCGCTTGCGGCGCGGACAAGACGTTGGGGGCGGAAGCCCGCTCAACTCGGCGTTACACGGAACCGCAGCTCCGCTTCGCTACGCTGCGGTTCCGTGTAACGCAGAATTCACCGGCGCGATTAGCGTCCGGTGAAATGACTCGTTATATCATCAGAATAAAAGCTTAATAGTTTTTCAGGATCATTACCTGTCCAGGCGGGCAGCCATTTTGATGCGAATTCTTTAGCTTTCTCTTTTGACATCATATTCATAACACTTCTCCTTTTTTAAGATATAACAGCC